>CALGGN010000286.1 GCA_937915915.1 uncultured Selenomonas sp.
GATGCGCACGATACTCGCCCCCATCGCCATGGCCCCGGCCAGGAAATCCCAATTGTCCCGCCCGTAATGGGTTACACCCCAGCGGGCGTCCGCGGGTACGGCGGACCGGAAGGCGGTCAGGCAGGTCATATCCGGCTGCATGCCGCCCTGATGGCCGAACACCAGGTTGTAAAAGATGGGGCGGCGGTAGGGCGTGCGCTGGGCGCTGCGCTCGATGTTGTAGATCATGCCGATGTCGAACACTTCGACCTCCGGGATGATGCCCTTCTCGTAGGATCTCCGGGCGCAGTAGTCGATGTCGGAATCGGTGTTGACGTACAGGCTGCCGTTCAGGTTGGTGCTGCCGCCGTTCAACGACGCGCTCTCCATCGACGGCGTGATCCTGACGAAACTCGACGGCGACGCGCGCGGCGGCGCGGCACTCTCAATCAAGGCGGCGACAGGTTGCCCGATAAAATTCGTTGGCATGGGCGAAAAGGCAGTTAAAGAGCCGTTCCATCACAATACATGGGGAAGTGCGGCCTCTGATTTTCAGAGAAAAGCTGATGGAAGCATCGATTTTGATATCGCAGAAGAGCTTCTGGTCAATACCTACATTGCCAATGCTTGGCATTATGACCGGGACAGCTGCCCTAACGGAGGAAGACGGGATTTATTGGTCAGTGATAATGTAAGGCTGATACCTATGGAAAGTATCAATGTTCCTGTGCTGATTATTGCCGGTTCTAAAGACCAATATGCGTCCCCTGCCCTATGCAAAGAAGCATTTGCGATGCTATCCAATAGGGATAAGTCTCAGCTTGTAATTATTGATGGTGGTGGTCATGCTATGGTCATGGAAAGACCATATTACAAGAAGTTTAGGGAAAATGTGCTGAGATTTTTGCAGGCAAATTAAGGAGAATTTTTAGTGAAAGCAGCAATAGTTTATGATTCAGGAACACATGCGACTATCTATTATTGCTGTAGAATTGTAGATGGAAACGATGGCGATGATTATATCATTAGGATATATTTCGGCAAGCACCGGGAAAATCCTTTTGTCGGTACCGTATATCTTACCACAAAGCGGCGCGGTAGGCTATGGGGCGGAGAAGGGCGGCATGGGCTTATCGCTGAATCTTTAGGTGGAATGTGGCACTGCCTTCTGCATGTATCGGATTGAATCCATGGATGCAGGAGGTGATGGCAATGACGGAATTCATGACCGTCATCGGGAATTATGGCTTTCCGATGGGCGTGACGGCGTTTCTGCTTGTGCGCATCGAGAGCAAGCTGGGACAGCTCAATGAGAGCATCCAGCTGCTCACAAAAGCCATAGACAGGAAATAGCAGGGTGCCTCGCATGAATAGAACAGAGCCAAACGGCTCTGTTCTTTCTTCTTTTCCTATGGTATACTGTACAGGTTGGGTTTTTTCGCAGGAAGAGCTCGCAGTTTGACGAAGAAAGGATGGGGTTGTCCGGTGCGTTTCTGGGATGATGTGACGGCAGGGACGCTGCTTTTGGCGGGGCTGCTGCTTTTGCCGAATATGGCAGCAGCGCAGGATGTGGCAGCGCCTGTGAGGACGGTGTCGGCAGAGCATACTGCGGATCGTGCGCTGCGCCAGCCTGCGGGCAAGCGGCAGCAAGCGGCTGAAACAGAAGAGGCAGTGAAGGAAGCAGTGGAGGCAAAGGGAAGCAGTGCCGCGCATGAGGTGGCGGCGGAGCAGCGGGAGGAAGCGTCCATGCAGAAATTCAATGTACGGCTGACATGGCCGGTCTATCCAAGTGCCGTGCGCTATCAGGTGGTTGTGCTGCGAGACAACAATCCTTCTTCGCAGAACATCGTGTTGGCCAAGGATTTTGTCTTCAACAATGGCATCGATATCGATCTCTCCGCCTTTGGGGAGTCGGCGATGGACTTCTATTGGGCCGTATGTCCGCTGGCCTTTGAGGGAACCGCGCTGGACTCTTTTTCCGTGCCGAAGCCCGTCCGGGGGCAGCCCGTCAATTCCCCTGCGCCGCTGATGACCACGGAATTCGAGAAGATGGATTACTTCCCGCTCTATCCTGTCTTTTCCTGGATACCCTATCGGGGTTCCAAGCACCATGAGCTTCAGATTATCCGGCAGGATTCGTCAGGGAACGAAGTCGTTTTCCGCGGCCCCGTAGGGGAAACGGATTACTATTCGGAAAGCGGCTATACCGAGTCCGGTGTCTATAGCTGGCGTGTGCGTGGGATCTCGCCGGAGGGGCGGGCCATCAGCGAGTGGTCGGAGCCTCGAAAATTTCAGGTCACCCGGCCCGTCACGGTTGCGGCCCTCGGCGACAGCATTACCCATGGAGGCGGCGCGATGTGCACCCCGCCGGGCTATACCATCTATAACTGGGAGACCTATTCCGAGGTTCCCGTCAAGAACCTGGGGTTCAGCGGGGATCCGACCTACGCGATGTATGAGCGGTTCGATCGGGATGTGCTGCCCTTTCATCCCAAGATCCTTGTCATTATGGGGGGCGTGAATGACTTTCGTCTGGGGACGGCCGCACAGGACAGCATTTTCTATCTGGAACAGATTCGGGAGAAATGCCTTGCGAATGATATCATTCCCGTCTTTGCGACAGCTACGCCGGTCAATCCTGTGCTCATGGACTTGCGGGGGCTCATCGAATCCGCCCCTGCCGACTGGAAGCTCAACCAGCAGCGGCTCAATGAATGGGTCATGAGCCAGCCCTATCATATTGATACCGCAAGCACGGTGACCGATGAGGAAGGCTTCCTGCTCGATACATCGGACGGACTGCATCCGAATCAGGAAGGGAAGCGGCGCATTGGAAAGGCGATATCCGATTACTTGTTGGGGACCTTTCCGATGATTGTGAGCAAGAGGCAGAATGTTCCCAATGATTGACGAATTTTTGGCCTCAGTGATTCATTTGTTGTGGAAAAAGTGAGAGCTTTACATTATAATTATAATTGGTTTGTGAACATGCCGCGGTATGCCGTGGCGGGATTGAGGAGGATGTTTTTTGGATATCAAGGATACAGTGGAGCAGGCCATTCTGGAGGCTGCGCGGGGAGCGATGAAGGACGGGGTGTTTCCGGAGGGGGAACTGCCGAAGGTCGCGCTGGAGGTGCCGCCCCAGAAGGAATTCGGGGATTTTGCGACGAATTTCGCAATGCAGTCGGCACGGGTGTTCCATCGGAGTCCGAAGCAGATTGCGGAGGAGCTGGTGAAGCGCATGGCGGGCGACTGGCTGGAGCGTGCGGAAATCGCCGGACCGGGATTCATCAATTTCCATTTGAGATCCCATGTGGTCTATGATGCCTTCGGACGGATACTGGAGGCAGGGGATGCCTATGGGCAGCTTGCGCCGAAGGGAAATCAGCCGATCCAAGTGGAATATGTGAGCGCGAATCCGACGGGTCCCTTGCATGTGGGACATGGGCGCGGCGCAGCGGCAGGCAGCGCTATCGTGAATCTGCTGCGTGCGGCAGGGTATGCCGTGGAAAGCGAATACTATATCAATGATGCGGGCAATCAGATGGAAAATCTGGCGCGCTCGGTGAATGCGCGGTATCTGGAGCTTTTGGGACAGGATGTGGAGTTTCCGGAGGACGGCTATCATGGCGCGGATATCCGGGAGACGGCGGAACGCATCATCAAGCGGGACGGGGATCAGTACCTTTCGATGAGCGAGGAAGAGCGGCTGGAGCTTTTCAAGGATCTTGCCTATCGGGAGAAATTGGCCGCCCTGAAGGAGGATCTGGAGGATTTCCAGGTGACCTTCGACAAGTGGTTCAGCGAGCGGACGCTGCACCCCGATGCGGTGCGGGAGGCTGTGGAGGCGCTGGAGAAGAACGGCACGATCTATGAGAAGGACGGAGCCCTCTGGCTGAAATCCACGGAGTACGGCGATGACAAGGACCGCGTGGTGATCCGCGACAATGGCGTGCCGACGTATCTGGCGGCGGATATCGCCTATCACCGCAACAAGTTCGAGCGGGGTTTCGGCACGCTCATCAATCTCTGGGGTGCGGATCATCATGGATATGTGTGCCGCGTCAAGGCATCGATGAAAGCTCTGGGCTATGATCCGGATCATCTGAAAATCCTGCTGCTTCAGATGGTGAGCCTCTATCGCGGCGGCGAATTGGTGAAGATGTCGAAGCGCACGGGGGAGAGCGTGACCTTGCGGGAGCTCATGGAGGAAGTCGGGACGGATGCGGCGCGGTATTTCTTCCTCATGCGTTCCCTGGACAGCCAGCTGGACTTCGATCTGGATCTGGCGAAGAAGAAGTCGAATGAGAATCCGGTCTACTATATCCAGTACGCGCATGCGCGCATCATGAGCATCTTCCGTCAAGCGAAGGAAACGGGGCTGGCGCTCGGCAAGGAGCCGCAGCTCTCGCTGCTCACGGACGAGACGGAAACGGAGCTCATCCGCAAGATCGGGGAATATGAGGAAGAGGTGGACAAAGCCGCCGCGGAATACGCGCCGCAGCGCATTGCGCGCTATGCTTATGACTTGGCGGCGCTGTTCCACAGTTTCTATAATAAGTGCAGGATCATGGGAGTGGATGCGGGGCTGGCGGAGGCAAGGCTCGCGCTGGTGACCGTGACGGCGCATGTGATCCGTCATGCGCTTGGGATTCTGGGCGTTTCTGCCCCGGAAAGAATGTAGAGCATAAAGAAGGGAGATTTTATTGGATGAAGATGGATTTTGCGAACAGCTCTGAGATGGATGTGGCCTATCATGTGCTCACAAAAGAGGGCCATACCATGTACTACAAGGATTTGGTGCTGGAAGTCATCAAGCTCAAGCGCAAGCCTGTGCAGTCCTTGTCAGCGGCTATTTCGGAGGTCTACACCCATATCAATATGGACAGCCGTTTCCACTATGAGGGGGAAGGGCAGTGGGGGCTTACCGAGTGGAACCCGCCCGAGGTGAAGCGCACCCACGCATCTTCCCGTGCTGCTGGGACGAAGAGCGCGGGGAAGTCGACGCGCCGCAAGGAAAAGCTGTTTGAAAGCATTCAGGAATGAGCGGGAGGATTCTTTGATATGGCAAAGTATATTTTCGTGACCGGCGGTGTGGTGTCTTCTTTGGGAAAGGGAATCACGGCCGCCTCCCTCGGACGATTGCTGAAGAGCCGCGGCATCAAGGTGACGATCCAGAAATTCGACCCCTATATCAATATCGACCCGGGCACGATGAGCCCTTACCAGCATGGCGAGGTTTTTGTGACGGAGGATGGCGCGGAAACGGATCTCGATTTGGGTCATTACGAGCGCTT
>CALGGN010000287.1 GCA_937915915.1 uncultured Selenomonas sp.
CGCAATTCATCTCACCGCCTGTAGAGGCGGGAGACTTCCTGCGGGTTAGGTTAAAACGTGTTATACTAGATGTTAAACTGAACGAAAGGAGACTCACCATGGCAACCGAAATCATACAGAAAGAAGAACAACTGGACAACGGCTGGACGGTGTGGAGCGTCGAAGGGCGCATTGACGCCGTCACATCGGACACGGCCTATGCAAAAGGGGAGGAAATCCTGGAGAGGGCAGAAAAACTTGTCCTTGACATGCGCAAGGTGTCCTACCTTTCCAGCGCCGGGATCCGCATCCTTGTGCGCCTGTTCAAAAGAGCAAAAAAACAGGAAAAGGAATTTACCGTGGCAGGAGCGGCAGACATGGTCAAAATGGTGCTGGAGGACAGCGATTTGGACACCGTTCTCAAGGCGCGCGACTCGTTGGCGGATTTATGACAATTTCTTAGGAGGATGATTGCGTGGGCACGGGGATACAACGAAAGATCCTTGTCCTTGTTTTAGGCATTGAGGCTCTTCTGTTATTGCTGATGAGCATTCTGTCCTTTTCCGGAATGATACGGGCGGAACAGGCCACCGAGGGCAAAGGCAGCGAAATGCTGGGCGCTTTTGATGCCTTTGCCGTGAATTACGCCGAGGACTTGATACACGAACGGCTGAACGAGCGAGCACAGTTGATTGCGATCAAAGTGTCACAACAATTGGAGATTTTGGATGATGCTGAGAATATTGCCAAGATGGCGGAAAAAATGCTCGCGTCTCCGTGGGATTATCCACCCCAGCACCTCACGGAACCCCATGAGCAAACCATTGCCGCCAACAAGGCATACATCTACTACAGCCCCGGCGTGCGCGAGCGGCTGGCCACGGACCCGCGCCTTTCGCAAAGGGTGGCATTGCTGTCCAATATCAGGGATACGCTGGAATATTTATCCTGAATCCGTGAAACTCGAACACTGTCCGTCCCCCTTTGGGGGCGGGGGACCGCCATCGGCGGTGGTGGGGGGACAATGTGTCAATGAATGCAGTCTCCTACCGTAAAATCGTCACCCCCACCACCATCTTCGATGGTTCCCCGCCCCCAAGGGGGCGGACATAGCAAGTACATCATACATCCATCCAGTTTCACGGATTCAGGTTTATCCTATTTTTATACCGATGGAACGACATGCTATCTGGCGACAGAGGATGGCTTTTTTATACGGGCGGATGGTGCCGACAAGGGGAAGACGACTTCCGTATACGAGGAAGTTTTCCTTCACCGCAAAATCGACTTTCGGGAGCGTCCTTGGTATGTGAGCGCCAAACAAAAGCAAAAGTCTGCGTTTACGGATGTCTATGAATCCACAAACGGAAATATGGAAGTCAGCAGCGTGATGCCCTTTTTCGACAACGGGAAGTTTGCAGGTATTGCGGGAGTCGCCATGACCTTGATGACCCACGAGGCGGACGGAAATCCCATCGACTGGAGCAGGGTTTTGGGGCAGGCCAATGCGGAACTGTGCGAAAACAACGAGGAAGACATGTTTGTGACGGTGTTCTTCGGCGTGCTTGACCTAAAGAGCGGCGACTTCGCTTATGTGAACGGGGGCCACAATCCGCCCCTCATCTGCCGCGATGGCAAATTCGAGTATCTCCGCATGCAAAAAAAGAGCACGATGCTCGGGTTCTTTGACTCGACAGTGTATTACGAGCATCATCTGACGCTTGCTCCCGGCGACGCGCTGTTCCTCTATACGGACGGGGTGACGGAGGCCATGAATGAGGGCGGAGCCATGTACTCGGAAAAGCGCCTCCGGGAAACGCTGAACGCGCAAGGGGAAAAGACCGCGAAGGAACTTCTTGCCGCCGTCCAGAGGGATGTGAGCGAATACGCAGGCAAGGCGGAGCAATCCGATGACATCACCATGCTGGGGGTAATTTTCCATGGGGAAGCGAGATAATGGATGAGAAAGGTCGACCACATGACCGACAAAGGAAAAGAGGAAAAATAGCATGAACCTGCCGTGGGGCAACATGATGCAAAGCGCTGACGAATATTTGCAGCACGCATATAGCATTCCAAGACATTTGCCGGCTCTTCCCCTGCCGGATGAGCCTTTCCTGTCCAAGTGGCAGGAAGCAAAGGGAAGCGCCGTGCCGGACTTTTTGGCAAGTGGGCTGGGTCTTTCTGCCGCGTCCTTTGCGTGGCACCAAACCGACGATCTGAAGATTTCTTTCGTCCCTACCATAGGCGGAAAGCTGCCGGTGATTGATACAGGCTGTCACGAGGATTTTCGCACGATGGAGGCCGTTTTGAACGGACGCAGGGAGAAACCGGAGCTGCCCTTGACGGTCAACGCGTTTACGGTTGATGCGCGGGCAGAAAGCATTTTCCACCAGCGGGTCATCCTGTTGAATCGCGCGCCCTACAGAAATATCCCTGCCGAAACCCTTGGGCTTTCCGAGGCAGACTGGCTGGAACGTTCCCATTCATTGCGCCTTGCCCATGAATGCGTGCATTACGCAACGCTGCGTCTCCTAGGCGGCATGAGAAATCACGCCTTGGACGAGATTGCAGCCGATACGATGGGACAAATGGCCGCGTTCGGAGATTTTGACCCGGACAGGCAGCGATTGTTCTTCGGCTTAACGAAGAGAGGTGATGCTTGCACGGGACGGCTGACATTTTATTGCCGAAGGGTTGCGACGGACGAACAATCCAAGGTGTATCAGGCGGTCGATCGTGCACTGGATTGCGTCGCCGACGAAGTGAAGCATCTTTCGGCCAAGAAAGCCACGCGCACGGAAATTTTTCTCGCTCTTGTCGGAAAGAGCATTGCCGAGCGCGCGGAGGCAGATTCGGCGCATCCGTACAAGATGCAGAACAAAACATGAATCGACTTTTGTATACTGGAAGCCGTTTTCCTACGGCAGGAATTTTACGTGTTTGCGGCGAAATGAATCATTGAGAAATCATAGCGTAACGTGAGTCGATACAGACACCATCTATCATTTGCAAGGAGGAATTCGTATGGAACCACTGTTTTCAATTCCTATGTCCCGCCGGAATTTCATGAAGCTGGCGGGGGCGGCAGTCGCAGGCACGGTACTGGGAGGCGCAGTCCCAAGGGCAGAGGCGGAGGCCGTGCCCTCTCCCATGACGAAAGTGGATTTCGGCGCGGCGGAACTTCCGATTCTGTTTACCGCTGATGTGTGCGTGGTGGGAGGCGGCTCTGCCGGTACTGCGGCAGCGGTCATGGCGGGCCGCAGGGGGGCCAAGACAGTGCTGGTGGAGCGAAGCATTGCGCTTGGAGGGCTTTCCACCCAAGGCTGCGTCTATCCCTGCATGCCTACCTTTGCCTATGGCAGCGACACGCCCTATATCACAGATTTGAACAAGCGCATGGAGGGACAGGGCATTGCTCCTTTGCTGGGAGTGGAGACGGAGACTTTTTACGGCGGCGGGGCCGGCCAGTACGCGCCGGACTACCTCTCCTATGTCTATGATGAGATGTGCGCGGAAGCCGGGGTGGATATCCTCTATGACGCTGCCTTGGTAGGAGCCGTGACGAAGGGGGACAGAATTGTTTCCTGCGTCGTACAGACCGTGGAGGGACTCGGCCTGATTCTCGCCAAGGTGTTCATCGATGCCACGGGAGATGCCCTGCTTTCCCGTTTTGCCGGTGCACCCGTGGAAAGAGGTTCGGAAAAGACGGGAAGAAATCAGCCCATGAGCCTTCGCTTCGAGATGAGTGGTATCGATGTGCAAAAAGCTCGCCGTTTTTTCAAGCAGGAATTCAATGACAACTGGTCCTTGGAAAAGCCTTCCTATTTCTTTGAATTCGCAAAATGGAAGAAGACGGAAGCATTTTTTAAAGAAGGCGTCAGACGAGGAGAGCTGACGGAGGATGATATCCTGTACATACAGGCATTCACCATCATCGGAAAGCCCGGCACCATGTCCATGAACTGTCCGGAGCTGCCGCCTCTTTCCTTCAGCGCAACGGATGCCCGCTCCCTGAGCCGTTCCGTCAGCTTCGGCATGAGGATGCAGCGGCGGCTGGCGAATTTCTTCGTGAAGAACATCCCCGGCTTCGAAAAGGCACAGATCAGCCGTACCGCCACCCAGGTCGGCGTGCGGGAATCCTGGCGGATCAAGGGCAAGTATTACATGACGGCCCAGGATTATTTTGAGGGCCGCCACTTCCCCGATGCTGTCTGCCGCACGGCCTACCCCATCGACATTCACGATGTGGACGGCGGCATGTCAAAGAAGCTGAAAAAAGGAGAGTATTACGAGATTCCCTACAATGCTTTGGTGACAAAGGAATTGTCCAATCTCATGGTAGCGGGCCGCTGCGCCAGCGGCAGTTTCTCCGCTCAGGCATCCTTCCGCATCCAGCCCACCTGCATGAGCATGGGAGAGGCAGCGGGCATTGCCGCCGCGTGGGGAATTTCTCACGGTGTTGATGTAAATGCCCTGCGCTGGGAAGAGATTCCCAAGGAGCAGCGCAGCTATGTAAGCGAAGGGTGAATGAGATTTCCCCATGTACGAATCGGTAGAAAATATATGTTCTGTATTCCAAATACTGGCAGATTTGGTATGGGGATTTCCCACCAATTTTGAATGGTATGGCAGCATACCCATTATCGGGGAACTGCCTCTGGTCATCATCCTGCTGGTAGGGACGGGCACCTTCTTCACCTTCAGGCTTCGTTTTGTGCAAATCAAGTATTTCAGATACGGGCTTGGCATCCTGACGGAGCGCCGCGGGGGGGAACAGGGCATCTCCCCTCTGGCCTCCTTCCTCTTGTCCACAGCCATGAGGGTCGGTCCGGGCAATATTCTTGGTGTTACCGGAGCTGTTTCCACCGGCGGCCCGGGCGCCCTGTTCTGGATGTGGATGTCTGCCTTCTTCGGTATGGCTACTGCTTTTGTGGAATCTACTCTCTCGCAGATTTACAAAGACAGGCAGGGGCGTGAGTATGTGGGGGGACTGCCCAGCTATGGCCGCAAGCTTTTGGGAGGAACCGCTGCCGTAGGCGTTGCCCTGAGTTTCCTCTACATCGTCTATGCCCTGCTCTGCATACCTGCCCAAGGCTTCAATACGATTTCTGCCATGACCGCCATCACCCGGAATGTGACCGGTCTGGCGCTGGCCTCAGACAGTCCCCTGGTATGGGGCTTCTTCCTGCTGTTGGTGGTTGTCACTGCCTTCTCTGTCTTTGGCGGGTTGCGACGCATAACATCCCTGACCGATGTGCTTGTACCCGTCATGGCAGTGATCTATGTATCCGCCGTGCTGATCCTAGTCGCCATGAACCTTGAGCTTCTGCCTTGGTTCTTCTACGTGGTGGTTGCGGAAGCCTTCCGCCCGGAGCCCGTCTTCGGCGGTGCCTTGGGTCTGGCCCTTTCTCAGGGAATCAAGCGCGGCCTCATGAGCAACGAAGCCGGACAGGGCACTCTGTCCATGCCGGCTGCCGTCTCTCACGCCAAGCATCCCTGCGACCAGGGCATCATACAAGCGATCGGCGTGTTCCTTGACACCATGGTCATCTGTACGATGACAGGCTTCGTGCTTATCATGGGGCAGGCATGGTTGAAAGAAGACTCCGGTGCCTGGTTCGAAATGGGACGCTTGGAGAAATTCTTGGGAAACACTGATTAAATGAGCTTTTGTCATTGTCGAAGGATTTTTCTGTCAGGCAAGAAAGATGCCGTGAAGTCGTAGCAGAGCTACGTCGAACGGCATCTGACGCAGCATGACAGGAAAAGACTCGGCAAGGGCAAAAGGGAATTAATCAGTGTTTCCCTTGGCTTCCTGTGCCCAGATGGCCGGAACCGAAGGCTATGGCATGGTTACACTGATCATCAGTATCTGCTTCGGCATATTTGCCTTCACCTGCCTCCTGGGATTCCTGTCCTTTTCCGAGATCTGCGCCAAGCAGATTTCCGAAAACAAGGTCTTTATCACGACTGTCCGGCTGGTCAATCTCATGGTGCTGTCCTTCGGCATGACCGCAAACCTCGCCGGATTTGATCTCAGCACCCTTTGGAACCTCAGCGACTTTGCCAACATCGTCATGGTGTGCTGCAACCTGCCGCTGCTTTATCTGGGATTTGGCAAGGTTCAGGCAGCATTTGACAACTTCGAAGGCCCGGAACCTCGATTTGATTCCCATGTCTTAGGCGAGCCTTTGCCTGTATGGGATGAACTGAATCAGGCCGCTTCAGACCCTCCCGAAGAAAGTTCAGCGTTCCCAAAAAAACAGCGAGGCGGAAGATAATCTTCCGCCTCGCTGTCATTTTCCTCACAAAGGCATAGCCGCAATCCAAGGCTGATTTCTCTGTTCCTCCGGCAGCATGGAGTGGTCGAACCACATGGAGAAAAATTTCTCCCCATTCTGTACTACATAACCGTCCATGAGATGGTCGCAGGTGTCGTAGGGATCCGCCAGAATCAGCACATCATCCAGAGTGGACTCTGTTTTCATGGTGTCATAACCGATGATGACCCGCCAGTGTCCGCCCCATTCCACATTTTCCACCAGAATGGGTATTCCCTGCCGCAGGTGCATGAGGGCAAAATCCTTGAAGGACTTGTAATCGGGGAAAGGCTCGGAGTCCAGGCTGCTTTCCACCTTCCAACCCAAGTTCTGGAAGAATTTCACCATATTCGCCGGGTTGGTGCCGATGGGATAGCCCTGAGTCTTCATGGCTTTGGCCAAGCTCATCTCGTCATAATCCCGGTTCCCGTAATAGTAAAGCACGGTCAGAGCCGCCGCGGGGCCGCAGGTGTACTCCGTGGTCTGCTGGTAGGTGGGATAATGGGGCAGCAGCACCCGTCCCTTCTCAGAACCTAGGGAGTAAAAATCCGGCATACGGAAATAAATGGAATTCCGGTGATTGATCTCAGCCGGTGCGGAGGAGGCTCCCTCCGCAGTGGTATTCAGCCCAGGAGGATAGGGAATGACCCGCAAATCCTGGGCTTCGGCGGGAGCAAGGCACAAGGACGCACAGGCCACCATCCCCAGCATGGAACGCAGGCCCAATCGCACAAATCTATTCATGCCAAATCCCCTCTCACTTCTGCATCTTTCCCTTGGTATCCTGCTCGGCGCTTCGGATATCTTCCTTCATATCCTTGGCAAGATTGAGCTCCTGGAACTTTTTATCGTCGTGCAGAATCATGGTGAACTTGTCCGTCCGATCGAGATAAGCCGTACCATCTTGGATGGAAAGTTCCAAGATATGCCCGCCCTTCTTTTTGTCATCCGAAAGGAAATGGAAGTGCCAGCCAACGGAGTTGAGTTCCCCCATATAGCTGGGGCAGTACAACCCTACCAAAGTTCCCTTGATATTTTTCTCGGAAAACTCGGTCTGCTTGTCTTTGAGTGCTTCCACTAAAGTGGGGTACGGTTCCTTGCTTCCGTATTCGCTGCGGAACAGGATCGACGGGAATTCGGTGTGTATTTTAA
>CALGGN010000288.1 GCA_937915915.1 uncultured Selenomonas sp.
TTTCCCTACACGACGCTCTTCCGATCTGTCCTCTATCCCCAATTTGTCAAGAATAACACGTGAGGTATAGAGCGTTACTCCCATGATGAGAATCATGCGGAAGTATAAGAACAGCGTATTCTTTGCTATTCGCTTATTGTTGGCAGAATTGTCGGGCATAAAATAGAGCAGGATTCCCTAAGTTATTGAACCGTTTTCGCTTGATGCGAGTCTTAGGGAAGAGCCCGCCCCAATAGTAAGTTAAAAGTTAAAAGTGAAAAATGAAAAGTTAAACTGTAAGTGGCCAAATCTGATGTATAGCCCCCAAAGTATCCCTTTCAGGAAACTCCATTGTTGCATGTGCATCGAAGCATCGTGAATGGCTTCACACTGATTTGTGAAAAGTAAGCGTCCGAACCTTGGCATAAAACGTAAGCAGCCAAATTTGACGTATAGCCTCCAAGGTCACCCTTATTGGGCAACCCACGTTAAAAGTTGGCAAAATTTTAATGATTTTTAATTGGCTAATTTATGCCTATGGTCATCGGAAGCAGGTTGGCATAGTCCCTGCGCCCTTCGATGATTGCACTGAAAAACATCTTGAAGTATTTCTGTGCAGATATGCCCATCAGCGTGCATGTGCTGATGAAGGTGTGATATAGGGCCGAGAGTTTCGCCGTCATGTCGCTCCCGTGGAACATGCAGTTTTTGCGCTCCACGGTCAAAGGGCGGATGTTCCTCTCCGCCATGTTGTTGTCTATAGTGTACCGGCCATCCTGCCGGTAGGCGAAAAGCTGACGCCAGTAATTGTGAAGGTAGTTGAGCGCCTTCCGCATCATGTCCCCAAGATGGGCATCCGCATCATTGAGCAGCCTGCCCAGCTCCGTGCTCATCCTGACCATGACATCCGCAGTCCGGCTGTCATTCCGCCGCCGCCTGATTTCATCCGGACTCAAGCCAGACCTGCGGTATTCGTCTTCATACCCGTACAGCTCACCTATGCTGTCCACAAATAGCCTTGCCCGCTCATCCTTCCCCTGCTCCAGGGCTTCCTTGAACTTGGCGCGGGCGTGAGCCATGCAGCAGAGATGGGTGACATTCTCCAGCTCATTGTCTATGAACATGTAAACGTTGTAGGCGTCGCTCTGGAGGGCTGATATCTCCCTGTCCTCCAGAATGTCCCTGAGCACCTTGCGCCCGCGGCTTCCGTCATCGTATACAAATATCACTATTCTTGCGGCCTTGTTCACCAGGCACCAGATGTATTTCTTGGAGTAGCCCCCCTGCCTGCGCACACGGCACCATGTCTCGTCGCAGTTGACGAAGGAGTCCCTGACAAGAGCGGCATCCTTCAGGTGGGGAATCAGCTCCTTCAAGTAAGAGCCGCCCTTCATCAGCCAGTTTGACAATGTCCCGTCGCTGATGTGCATGTCATGATTCATGAAGCGGGTGAGTTCACGGTACAGGGGCGTGCTCATCTGGTATCTGTCAAAGGCGATGTGGGAAAGGAGGCCGCTTGTGGCATGGGTGCCGGGGAACCGGCTCGTCTCGCCCAGACAGGCATTGTCCTCCTTATAGGGGAGATAGGCTGTCACCAGTTTGCCGTCAGCAGTCTTGTACACCAGCACCTCCACGTCATGCTCGACAAACTCGACAATCTCGTCATAGCTGTAGCGCCTCGTGTAGCTGCGGATGACCACGGCCCCTTCCGGCAGCTGCGAGCGGTCTGACTTGTGCAGGATGACACGGTCGGCCTTCATCGTGTCATACTTCATGCCTTTGCGATACGGACGGTCCGGATTCGCGGGAGCTGCCGAAGTGGTTTCCTCCACGACTGCAGCGGAATCGGCTGTGGCAGGAATGCCCGTGCCGTCGAAGTCTTCACGCTCCTCATCACGGGAGGGAACCTCTTTCTTGCAGGAAGAAGGGCGGGACTTCTGGCTCGTCGTGGCAAAGCGGTTCTTCCTGCCAAGCCGAAGTGCCGAGGTGAGGTTTTCTATGGTATCCTCCAGCTTGCGGAGCTGCTCCTGATGTTCTGCGCCCATCCTGTCTATGCGGACCAGCAGCTCCATGACACGGGCATCTGCAGCCTCACGTGCCTTGCGGTCTTCCGCGGCACGGGCATCGGCGGCCTCACGGGCACGCTTCTGCTCATCCTTCTCTGCCAAAAGGAACTCTATGTACCGTATCATCTCGTCGCGCTCCATCATAAGATATGGCTTCAGGGGAGTCTCAGGCGATTTCTCCAGAGACTCCAAGTGGCGCAAATGCCCTTTCCGTGCCATGATTTCCTCCAATTCCATATCTTGCAATTACTCTACAAAGGTACGGATTTTTATTGAGCCATGCAAACATTTTAGCCACTTATTTTATTGATAACTATACGCTTATGTTAAATATTGCAAAGAGGTCACCGGAGCCTCAGCTTCTTTACCACCGGACTCTCCAAGACTGCGACCAGATCCTTCCAGTCCATACGGTAACTTCTGAGACCATTCTCGTCCCTGTACTCCAGAAGCATGAAGCTGTAGCCATTGGTGAATACCTTCTCGTGGATATAATAGGCGTGATTCTCAAAATGCACCATCTTCACCTTCCTGCGGTCTTTGGACATGAACACGAACACATCGCCATTATAGGGGTCATGATGCGTCATCTGCCTGACAATCTGGAGCAGGCGGCTATAGCCGCAGCGCATGTCGGTCACTCCCGGGATATAGTAGAAGCGCTTCAAGCCTGATATCGTCAGCATAAGCCCTCCAGTTTCTCCACGAATGCCCGAAGGCTCTCGTAGCTTAAGTTCTTCCGCTTGATAAACACACCATTGCTCATGCAAATGGTTACCGCCATACGGACTGATTCCCTGGAGGGTGTCTGATCCGCAGGAGTTTCCTCTCTGGATTCCGGTGCACCATCCACCCGGATTGGGTGTATTCGCTTGTGCGTATCCCTGTACCATTTATTGAACTCGTTTAC
>CALGGN010000289.1 GCA_937915915.1 uncultured Selenomonas sp.
GTTTGCCGCAAAAACGCTCTTGAATCATTCTTGCGCCTTCCGACAACTCATCAAGCGGAGCGGTGAGGAAAAGCGACAAATCGTTGCCGCGTGTTATCCGATAGCCGTCGATGATTTTTTTTGCTAAGCGGGAGGATTCTGTTTCGTTCATTGCATTTCACTCCTTTTCCGGCCTCAGGGCTTCGTTCATGCTATCCTTTTCGAGCAAGACATCGAAAATATTCATCGTCACGATACCTTCATTCAGCTTCAATCAGTCACAAAAAACGGAATACAATGATATGTTGCCACTATAATTCGAATTATCCTTCTTGTAAATTATTTCCTTTCTATCGTCAGCGATAAACTATGGTTATCACACGGTTTATTCGTACAAATGGGCATATAAAATCCCCTCCATCGACTTCTACGGTGGAGGGGTGGCAACAGTTTTCGGGCGTTCCCACAATTTTCTTCATGGTTAAAGAAATACTGATTCCTTCAGCGTTCCCTTAAAACTCTTGGTATTTCATAAGTTCTGCAACATATCTTTTCCCATATAGGGACAAAGTGCTTCCTTTTCTCGTTATGTACCCGATGGTGATGGGATCCTCTTCCTTCATCTTGATGGCCACAAGCCCCTGAAGTATCGCATCTGCCTCCGTAAGCATCCCCGAACCGATAGAATATGCGTTAAGTTCGGCGATGATTTCCATAGACGTGGCTCTGTCATCGGATTTAATCATTTTGTGAAAAGTATAATCTGCCATAGCCTCTTCGGCCAGATAAAAATTGCTGTCATCACTTTGATCAAATGAAACACACGGATAGTCTAGCATTTCATCAATGGAAATTTCATTTTTCTCGGCAAATGGATGATTCTTCCAGACATACACATAGGTTTCTCTCCTCATAAGCGGAGTAAAATCCAACTGATAGTCTCGCAAAATCTTTTTTATCAATGCTTCATTGAACCCTGAAAACGATACGATTCCCACCTCGCTTTTGAAATTCCTGACATCTTCAAGAACCTCTTTGGTCTTAGTTTCATGAATGGAAAAGATGAATTTGTCCGGATTCGTTTTCCGTATCACATTGGTAAAAGCCTTGATCGCAAAGTTATAATGTTGAGTGGAAACCGAAAAGCGTTCTTTGTCACTGTCCCGGGAAAGATATCTTTCCTCAAGAATCTCATACTGCTGCGCTACCTTCTTTGCGTAGGAGAGAAACTCTCTGCCCGCATCCGTAAGAGAGATTCCTTTGTTCGTCCTTTCAAAAAGCAATATGCCGATTTCTTCTTCCAATTCGCGAATACTGGCGGATAGTGCAGGCTGAGATACATATAATTTTGTTGATGCCTCGCGCATGGAAGAAGATGCGGCTACCGCAAGCACATATTTCAGTTGATTGATATTCATGAGTCACCTCATCCTTAACTGGGCTCATTGTTTCGCTTTCAACGGTCTTGATGTTGGGACGGAAGATGAAACGCACCTCCATGCAGACTCGAATGATTTCACCGCTCTTTACTCAGTATTCTCCGCTCTTGGTATGTTGCAAAGGATAGTCAAAGTTACTGGTACGATGCTATATTTTCGCCATCTGTCCAACGCCATCGGTCAAGGGGCTACATATAGCAGTTGGCGCATCACTCACCAATACGAACGCAGCCATGCCACGGATTCCATATATCATGCATCTTTCTGCCTCCCGGCACAAGGCATGCGCCTCACTACAATCTCTTGCAGTAATTCGCCTTTCGAATGCATCAAGCACAAGCATGATGACAATATGGACTGAATGGAAGGGAATTTCCAACTTACCGCAGATATTTCCCCTCTAGCTTTTCCATGGTGCCATCCATACGCAGCTCCGCCAAGACAAAGTTGATATAGTTCAGCCATTCCTGGTCGCCCTTGGCCATGAGTATCCCGCAGGAATGGCGGGTAAACGGTTCATGGATGAGCGGCGCGGCAAGGCGGGTGTCCTTTTTGATGTATTGGGCCGCCTCCACGGTCTCCGTGATCATGATGTCAGCATTCCCTTCCGCAATCTGGCGGGGGATGTCGGCATTCTCGTCATGGACGATGAGCTGTGCCTTCGGGAGGTTCGCCCTGGCAAATTTTTCGTTGGTGCCGCCGGGATTTATCATAATGCGCACTTCGGGGCGGTTCAGGTCGCTTATGGTTCTGAACTTTTGGGCATCCGCCTTGCGGCAAAGGATCGTCTTGCCGAAAATCCCTTCGCCATAGGCATCGGACATTGCCATGATTTTTGCCCGATTGTAATTGCGTGAGATACCGCAAAGGGCAATGTCGAACTTCCCCGCCAGCGTGTCGGCCGTGAGCGTCGGCCAGGTCGTCGGCACATATTCGATTTTTACGCCCAGCGATTCAGCAATCAGCTTCGACAGTTCCGCATCAATTCCTTCATATTCTCCCGTTTGGGGATTCAAATACGACATGGGGATATAGTCCCCCGTCGTGCCGATACGGATCGTCCCCCGCTCCGCAATATCCTCAAGATGCCCTGCCAGCGCAACCGGCAGCGAACAAAAATAGACCGCCGCAAATAACAGAACGGTGATAGTTTTCAGTTTCGTGCTGATGTTTCGATTCATCTCCTGCATCCCCCATTTCTTCCCAAATATAATCCCTTTCCCTCAATTACCGCACCGCCAGCAGGATGATTTTCTCATCGTCGGGGAGAATGTCGAATTCCGCGTCCAGAACGGAAACCATCTGATCTCTTGCGGTAAGTCCCGATAAATCCAACTGTTTTTCTCCGTAGTATGCGTAAAGCGGCGGAAGCTCCTCACCTATTGTACCATAAGCGGCCGTTTCTTCAAAGAGTGTATCAATATCCTCTTTCAACTTGCGCTTTTGGGTGATGACCGCCCCTAATCCCTCTCGCTGCAAAGTTACTACGCCGTTTCGGTCGATCACGCGTACAAAACATTTCTTTGTCGGAAAAATACCCCACCATTTGCTTTTGACCATGCCCTCAAAGACGTGCCATTTCCCCGCTGACGCGGCTTCGCTTACCTCTTCTGGGGGCAGGCGCATGCTCTTGGCGGCGATTTCTTTCAGCTCCTCGGCAGAAACTTTCCCCACCGCTATGCTGTCTTTTTTCAGCTCCGTGGCTCCCGTTGCCGTTGCCCTCAAAATATTGGTTTTCTTGTCATACTCGATGGCGATTTCTACGGTAGCTTCTTTTGCGCCGGACTTCATCACCTGCTCCAGAGCTTCGTGACGGATGGATTTCATATCACTTTCTGTGGGGTTTACCACCGTACGCTCCACCACTTCCCGCACCATGGCCATGGCCACGCCGATGGTGGAAATGATCGGGGCATTTTTGACGATTTTCCACTGGACATGTTTCATGTTCCCCAGATAGGGCACCACGACGCCGCCGCTGCCGCCGCCGCCCGCCAGACACAAAAGTTCCGGCGAGAGTTTGTATTCGGTGATTAAGCGGCTGACGATCTCCCAAATTTTTTCAGAAGCAATATCCATCGCCTGCTTCGCGGCTTCTTCTGCACTTACCCCTAAAGCATCGCCCAGGGCTTGCCAAGCAGCGCGGGCATTTTCCGTATCTTCTGCATACGCATAGTCTCCTGCGGGAACGCTTCCCAGCAGGTTCGCCGCTCCCGCAAGTGTCAGGGAAACCCTTCTGCCATCCTGCCCCCTCACCACGGCAAAAGCCGGTTCATCGTCCTTGAGTGGAGCGATGAGTTCCATTTGGGGATTTTCCAGCTTCTCCGAGAAAATTTCGTAGGGCAGACCGGCGATATGGGCGCTTCTGGGGCCCACATCCGTTATTTTCCCGTTTTCGACACGAATCATGCTGCCCCCCGCCACGCCAAGAGTTCTTACATCGAGGGATGACAAATAGGTTTTATGCCCGCCGACCTCGCCGTAACGCACCATAACCCTGCCGTCTTTTACCACGGAAATATCCGTGGAGGTGCCGCCTGCTTCCAAGAAAATACCATCGGAAAGCCTTTCATACATCAAAACTCCCGCAACACCGGCGGCAAGTCCCGAAAGCATGGTCAGGATCGGACGGCGGCGCACCTCGTCCACAGTCATAACGCCGCCGTCGCAGCGCATGATCATCAGGGGATTTTGGATGCCCGCCCGTTTGACGCAGGATTCCGTCATGTTCGCCGTTTCCATCATGCGGGGGATCAGGCTTCCGTTCACCACCGCCGTACGCGTGCGTACTTTCAACCCGTAAAGTTTGGATACTTCATGTCCTCCCGTGGCATACAGCCCCATTTCCCTCGCCATATTTACCACGAAGGCTTCATTTTCCGGATCATCCACGCCGTATGCTTCGGTGGCTACAATGACCTCGGCTCCCCCGGCTTTCAGTTCCTTTATCTTTGCTTCCGCTTCCTTGGCATCGGCTTTTGCATCCGCTGTTTCCAGAAAAGCAAACACTGTTTTCAGTTCCTTGCCCAAGGCCAAGGGAATATTGCCTATCTTGCTGATTCTTTCTGCCCGTCCTGCTTCTATGCCGCTGCCCATGCCTAAAATTCCCGTGACAGCCACATCACCTTCCAGCAGTGCATTCGTTGCCTGCGTTGTACCATGAGCGATAAACACCACTTCCTCCGGCTGGATGCCGTTATGTTCCATGATATTCTGCAAAACGCGGACAATCCCCTCGGCAACTCCCTCTTTGGAATCGTGGGTCGTGGGAATTTTTTCTTTCGCTATGATCTCATAGGTTTCGTTGTCAATGGCGACAGCATCGGTAAAGGTGCCGCCCACATCAATGCCGATTCGCACTTGGCGCATACGCTCACCCCTTCACCGCAGCACCGCGACAAAAATCATCATCAGCACACAGGCCCCCCAAGCATAGGGCAGGATGCGTTTCATCACGTTTGTGGCATCTACTCCCGCAAACCCCGCCAGCCATGTATTGTGGGAGTTGGTCGGGTCAGCTATGCTTTGCAGATATCCGACTCCTGCAAACATTCCGTAAAGAGCCGTGGCGGGAAGAAAATTAAGGCTGGTCAGAATGGCGGCAATCCCCGTGCCCATGCCATACATGTTGAAGGGGCCGCGATAAAGAGCCGCGGGCGCCAGCAAGGTAAACATCAGCAGAACGCCGTAGAAGGAATTCGGCATCACCGCCACAAAAAGCGGATTCAGAATATCAACCGCCGCTTTTTGCGTGGTGGCAGTCACCAGCATACCGATGCCCATGAACAGGAAAATAACGCCCGCCACATCCTTGATACCGTCAACGATGGAGCCGGTAAAAAGATTGATGGCCTGCGATGGACGCACGAGCAGCGCAGCATAAAAAGATGCCAGGATGAAACCGAGGACAGCGGCGGCAATGGGGTCTACCTTGCCATCCGCCGCACTCCCAAGCCCCACGGTAAAGTTCAATACGCCAATCACCGCCAAAGGCAGTATCGGCGTGATAAGCGCGGCTCCGGGAAGCGTCTCCTTCTTCTTTATGAGGGTGGATTTCTTCCGGGAGAAAAATTTTCCCATGACGCTGACCAGACTTCCCGGCACAGACAGAATAGCCAGAATAAAATTCTTCACCAAAGCCAACGCCGATGTGCCGGCGTTGTTGCCCCGAGGAATATTGATCAGGATGTATGCGCAAGTTGTGATAACTGACACAATGGCTCCCGGCACCAAGTAGCGAAGCACAGCCTCCGCCCCAAAGATGCCGATGCCCGTGGCGGCTCCCGCAAAGTTCAGCGCGCTTCCCGTAAGCATCCCCAAAAGGATCAGGATAACTGCATCCATGGCGGCAATTCCTGCGCCGGTCATAATGGGAATGGCGATGGAACCTATCATGATAATGGCACCAAGACCACTCATGCCCAAAAAGATGAAAGCGGTTGCCGCCGTCATCAGGCTGGCTATGGCAATGGGCTGATCTCCGGAAAGTTCCGCCGCTTTTTTTATGATAGCGTCGGAGATGCCGGTTTTCTGGATCACCCTGGCAAACATGGAGCCAAACACTACCAATACAATGGGAGCGCTCAAGCGAAAGGAACCCTTCACCATAATCTCACTGAGCCAGTCAAAGAACGGCACGCCTGCGATAAAGGCAATCCATCCCGCCATAAGGGGCAGCGCCAAAAGTGTCGGCAAAATCCTCGCCACCATCAGGGCGGCAAAGAGAACAAACCCGCCCAAAAGCAAAATACCTGCCAATGTCAATGTAACGACCTCCTTGTTCTCCTTGGTGATACGCAAAATTTTCTTTTCAACGTCTGCACAGTCTTAAAACTTCCACCTCAAGCCCACGTTGCCCGCAACGCCCCGTTGGTTTCCGCAAAACGCGGCAACGCCGAGATTTAATGTGAAATTGCTTTTTTTCGGCTGATGCAGCCATCCGATCTCAAATATACCGCGATTGCCCTTGAGACTTGGAGCGGCCGTGCTGTATCCGGCTACGGCAGCCTTGGCGTCGCCGGCGAATTCACGCTCGTAATAAGCGCCAAGGTAGCCTTTGCTCTCTGCATGGAAAGCATGCGTCAGCCGGGCGCCAAGCCTGAGCCGATGGCTGTTGACGGCAGAAAAGCGGTAGGTCTCGCCTGTGCTCAAGCGGGCGGAGTCGCCGCCTGTACGGCTGTAAAAATACCTGAGGGAAACATCCAATTCATTGTCTCCCGCCAGCCTGAACGCCTTACCCAGACCCAGATGCGCCCCCCAGTAATTGCTGCCGGTGTCGTAGCCAACGGCAGTTCCCTCATATCCCGTAAAATCCCGGGAACGGTAATCCGCCTTGGTTCTTCCGGCGCGGAGGCTGCCCTCATAATACATGCCCCCGTTATTCTTCCGGCGGGCGAAGAGCGCTGCCCCTGCATAATCGCTGTCCCCTTCGCCGTGCATGTGCCCATAGTAGCTGTCATAGCTGCCCTTGCCATATTCTCCGGCCAAGCCGTAAATCCACTTGCCGCCACTGTTTTCGCTCTCTCTGGCTATGCCCAGAATAGCGCCAAATCCGCGGCTGTCCACGTGGGAGCCCGTCTGATAACGATACTTGCCGCCCTGCATAGCGAAGAACGGTGACCATGCGCCCCCGGCAGCATTGTCCTCTGCCTTGGAAGCTGTTTCTGCCTGAAGAAGACCGTCTGTCGCCAGCAGGTCTGCCCCCCGGTTCAGAAAAGCCGCCTGAGCCGCGCGGGTCTCCACCGGTGATTTCGTCTCGCTGTTAACCGCAGCATCTCCCAAAACCGCTTGCAAATTGTGAGAGTCAGCCTGAATGTTATAAGCGTAATTAAGGGAAACGCCCTGTTTCAGCGTCCCTGCGGTCTGACCGCCATAGCTGATATCCCCCTGGGAAGAAATGAGATTGATGGTCTGCCCCTTGGCAAGCGGGACATCGCCTGCGGCAGACAAGACCAGATTCGTGCGGGTCAAGTCAGTGCCTTCCGCGCCGGTCAGCGTCAGCATGGTGTCGCCCGCTTGGTAAGAGGAGGGCAAATGAAAGGCCAGCGTCTCGAAATTGTAAATCTGATTGGCGGTTATTCCCGGAGAGGCGAGATACAGTTCATTGCCCGTCAGCAGGTCGCCGCTGTTGGTGAGATGATAAGCAAAACCGTCGGTGTCATTGCCGGTCAGGTACACGCCTCCGCATACATCCTTCAGTCTGGCCGGGACATAAATGGCAATCTTGTTGCCGGTAGCGCTGCCTGCATTGCTCATGGTCATGCCGCCATGCAAATATACCTCGCCGTTCCCTGATCCCCCCAAGAGATTTATGGTATTGTCCGAGGCATTTCCGCCGGCGGAGAATCCGCCGATGATGGTCATCTTGCTGGATATGCTGCCCCCGGAAACATTCACCGTGTTATGGTTGGCCCTGCCGGTACGGGAATAGCCGCCGTAGGCCAGC
>CALGGN010000290.1 GCA_937915915.1 uncultured Selenomonas sp.
TCAGACGTGTGCTCTTCCGATCTAGACGCCACCCTCATGATGCACCTCGGCTACGAGGCCGAAAACGACGCCTCCGTCCTGGAATGCGCCGCCGATGCCCAAGATCGTCTGACGCTCGCCCATGATCTGGATATTGTACATTCCTTCCGCACCCTTGCGGCAGCAGCCGATATTCTCAAGCTGTCCGCTCATATAGCCCTGACGGTACAGGTAATAGGGCTGCATGCCCGCATCCGCGATATAGCGCATGGCAGTCTCCGACATGCGGCGCGTCTCATCATCACCCGGCAGCTCATACGCCTCAAGATTCATCTTGAGACGGGAGCCCCGCTTCAAGGCAAGGGCATGGAGCGTGATATCGTCCGGCTGAAGCGCCAGAACCTGCTCCATGGTATCCGCCACATCTTCCACCGTTTCTCCTGGAAGCCCCAGGATCAAATCCATATTGATCTGAAAGCTTCCTGCCTCCCGAAGTGCACGGAACATCCGCACGATATCCTCCGGCGTATGATGCCTCCCGATGCGCCGCAGCGTCCGTTCCTGCATGGTCTGCGGATTTACGCTCACACGCGTGACACCGAACCGCTTCATGCACGCAATCTTCGCCTCGCTCATGCTGTCAGGACGACCTGCCTCCACCGTAAATTCCACGATGTGAGGCTCATAAAAAGCATTATATACCATTTCGAGCATTTCGGCAAAAAAAATATCGGGAAGGCTCGTAGGAGTCCCTCCCCCCACGTAGATATTCTGCACATGGAAACCGTAGCGCTCTACGCTTTCCCTCGCCGCTGCAATATCCTTCCGCAGAATCTCCAGAAAATCCCTCAATTTGTCTTCCGTCGGCAGCAGGTTGGACGGAAAGGAACAGTACAGGCAGCGAGTCATGCAGAAGGGAATGCCCACATAGATGCTCACTGTCTTCTCATCGGATGTTTCCAGAAAGGGCAGCTGGCGGAAGGCCATGTGCGTAATCAGCTCCGCTTTTCCGGGACTGGCGCGATAATCGTCCAGCAAACGATGCATGATCTCATGCTCCGTGAGATGGGAGCGGATCCACCGATGCACGATCTTTGTGGGACGCACGCCATGCAGGATTCCCCAAGGCGCTGCGGGCTCTCCCAGTTCCTCACGGAAGATGTCATAGAGATTGCGCTTGATCATGCGATGGATTCCCGCCGCCTCCCGCTCATCCGGCTGCCGCTTGCTGCTCCGCACATAAATGTGCTTCGCGCCATGGAAATCCTTCAGAACCATCCTTGTACTCACACGAAGAGGCTCTCCAGGAATCACCCGATTCTCCACAGAGAGCCCCGCATAATCGGCAGTTTCGTCCGCCACGACCTCGACCTTGAACAGCAGAAGGATTTCCCGCACGATCTTGACGATGACTTCCTGTTTGCTGTTCAACCAAAATTCTCTGACCTTCAACGCTCGCTTTGGCACTCCTTGCATACGCCGAAAAACTTTACCTCATGATTCGTGATATGGAAGCCGGATTTCGACTCGATATCCTGCTCCAGATGTTCCAGCAAATCATCCTCGAACTCCATGACTTTCCCGCATTGGGTACAAATCAGATGATGATGGCGGTGCATACTGGGATCTGTCGTATCAATCTCATAACGGCTGCACCCATCTCCGAATTCCATTTTCAGGAGTATCCCCAAATTCCCCAAAAGCTCCAGACTGCGATAGACGGTAGCCAGCCCGATCTCCGACTTGCTTTCCCGCAGGATATCATGCACATCCTCTGCGCTCAGATGCTCTCCCGGATGATCCATGAAGATCTGCAGCACTTCCTGCCGCTGCGGTGTCAGCTTATGCTGCCGTTCCTGCAGCTTCTTGCGAAAATCATCCATGCTGAATGCGTTTGCCATGATTCACAGCTCCCTTATGCGAAATCTTCCATGTCTCAAAAAACGGATCGTTGCAAACTCAATTAGCTACATTATACCCAACCTGCCAGGAAAGTTCAATTCTATTTCGCAAGATGGAACTGATTATCATTTGTTCCCCACAGCATTCCCGATGGCTCGGGTAACGCTGTATACGTCCTGGATACGGCGCATGCGGGCCATGAACTGGCTGAGCTGCTGCGCATTGTTCACCTGAATGCCCATGAGGACGGTAGAGGTTCGGTTTGTGCGGTTCGGTTTCGCGTTGACCGAGCTGATGTTGATCTTCATTTCGGCAGGTACGGCAAGCAGTTCGGAAAGTACGCCGCTCTTGTCGTTGCAGACCACTTCCACCTCCACCGTATAATCCTTGTCCAAGCCCACATCCCAGCTCACTTCGATCATGCGGGAAAAATTCTCCTCGCTGTCATTGAGCACATTCGGACAGTCCGTACGATGCACGGACACGCCCCGTCCTCTTGTGATATAGCCCGTGATGGGATCGCCCGGAATCGGATTGCAGCAGCGCGCCAGACGCACCAGAAGCCCGCTTTCTCCCTCCACCAGCACGCCATGGCTGGATTTCTTGCGGTTGCCCTTCTGCAGCGGCCGGATCTCGCTCAGCAGGATCGATACATCAGGCGGCGTATTCTGTTTGACTTCCTTTTTGTACAGCTCGATGAGCTTCGTAATGATGCCCGGCATTGCGATTCCGCCGTAGCCCAAGGCAGCCAGCAAATCCGCTTCGTTCAGGATATTGAGCTTTTTCGCCACCTGCAGCAGGCGGTCATCCTTCAGAAGCTCCTTGGGCTGATAGCCCAGTCGACGGAGTTCCTTCTCAATCTGCTCCCTGCCATGGGCGATATTTTCCTCTCGTTTCTCCTTCTTGAACCAGGAGCGGATCTTGCTGCGGGTTTCCGAGCACGCCACGATATTGAGCCAGTCCCTGCTCGGCCCATTGTTCGCCTTATTGGTGATGACATCCACCAGATCGCCGTTCTGCAGCTTGTATTCCAGTGGCACGATCTTCCCGTTGACCTTTGCCCCCACACAGTGATGCCCCACCTCTGTATGGATGCGATAGGCGAAATCAATGGGATTCGATCCGTTTGGCAGGTCGATGACATCCCCCCGCGGCGTGAACACGAACACCTCATCCGCAAAGACATCCACCTTCAAGGCTTCCAGATATTCCCTCGGATCGCTGATCTCCTGCTGCAGATTCACCATCTGTCGGAGCCAGGACATCTTCTGGTCGTTCTCACCGGTAGCGCCGACGCTCTTTCCCGCTTCCTTGTATTTCCAATGGGCGGCAACGCCGTACTCCGACACCTTGTGCATCCCGAAGGTGCGGATCTGTATCTCCAGCGGATATCCCTGGGCCATGACCGTCGTATGGAGAGACTGATAGCCATTGGATTTCGGCATGGCAATGTAGTCCTTGAACCGTCCCGGGATAGGCTTCCATATGGTATGGATCACACCCAGCACGCCATAGCAGTCCTTCACGGAATCCACCAGTACACGGATCGCGGAGAGATCATAGATCTCCCCAATCTCCTTGTGATCCCGCTTCATCTTCTTGTAAATGCTGTAAAAATGCTTTGCGCGTCCACTGATTTCCGCATGGATATCCGAATCATACAGCTCTTCCTCGATCTGGCGGATGGACTCGCTGATGAAATTCTGGCGCTCGCGCCGCTTCTGCTTCACATTTTCCACCAGATCATAGTAGATATCCGGCTCCAGATAGCGCAGGCTCAGATCTTCCAGCTCCCACTTGATGTTGGAGATGCCGAGGCGGTTTGCCAGCGGCGCGTAGACCTCGATGGTTTCCCGCGCGATCCGCTGCTGTTTGTCGGCGCGCATGAATTTGAGCGTCCGCATATTGTGCAGGCGGTCAGCCAGCTTGATCATGATCACCCGGATATCCTTTGCCATGGCAAGGAACATCTTGCGGTAGGTCTCCAACTGCTGCTCTTCCTTGGATTTATACTGGATACGGCCCAATTTTGTGACGCCGTCGATGAGCATGGACACCTCAGGACCAAACATATCCTCCATCTCGGCAAGGGTGAAAATCGTATCCTCCACCACATCATGCAAAAGCGCCGCCGCAATCGTCACATCGTCCAGATGCAGTTCTGTCAGGATGGCTGCGACATTCAAGGGATGAATGATATATGCATCGCCCGATACCCGCGTCTGTCCCCTGTGAGCCTCGTCGGCCACAAGGAAAGCCCTTTCCAGCATACTGATGTCAGCATTCCGCTGATAGCTTTTGACCTTCGCCATGAGGCGCTCTATCGTTACGGGCTTCTTTCCCTTGTCGTTCATCTCTTTCACATTCCTTTGCGGTTAGGAATTCCTGCGGTTAGGAATTCCTGCTGTTATGTCTCCGATACAATCTTGAATTTTCAAGCTTCAGTTTTTCTTTCGGCGCCGGAGGCATGAAAAAAGTTTCCTCCAAAAGGCTTCCGTAGAGCAGTCCCAGTTCCTCGAACACGGTCAACGCGCATTCCATCGTATAAAGCGAAATATCATGGAAGCGTTGGCTGTATTCCATGGTCAGCATCCTCGCGTCGAACGGGATATTGCCCTTCTCCCGCTGTATGCTCATCAAAAAGGAATACACCTTTGCCAGCATATCACGGTTCGGGAAATGCTGGCAGGATTTTGCGGGCCCCATATACTCGACCTGGCACTCCACGCTGCGCTTTCCCTGCCACTCGTTGATTTCCGGAACATAGACAATATCCAGAGGCTCACGATTCACAATGGGCGCGTAGCTTGCACGATTCCAACTGATGACCTTGATGGACGTATCCCTGCCATCGATGCGGAACATCAGATGGTTCTGGTCGCGTCCGATCGCACGCGCCCCCGTGCCTCGCACATCCCTGCAGCCAAAGACCGGGTGCGGATTCCCCATGCCATAGGGCGCCAATTTCTGAAGCTCCTCCACAAGGGAAAGCTCCAATTCCTGCGGAGAAAGCTCAAAATCAATCGAAATGGAGGGAATATAGTCCTCCTCTTGCAAATGCTCTTTCACATAATCATCGAACAGCGCACGGAACGCAGGGATATCCTCCGTCCGGATCGTCAGGCCCGCAGCCTGTGAGTGTCCGCCAAATCCCAGCAGTTTCTCTTGGCAGGCGGCAAGCGCCTCATACATGTGAAGGCCCTGGATGCTGCGGCAGGAGCCTTTTGCGGTCTCGCCCTGCTCGCTGATCACAATGGTGGGCAGGTAATACCTTTCCACCAGGCGTGAAGCCACCAGCCCAATGACGCCCTGATGCCATCCTTCGCCGGAAAGCACGATGGAATGCACCTCAGCTCCCCCGGACAACCGAAGCTCTTGTAACTTTTTCTCCGCCAATGCCAGAATTTCCTGCTCGATTTCCTGACGTGCATGATTTTCGTCATCGAGTTCTTTCGCGATGCGCTCCGCTGCTTCCATATCCTCCGACAGCAGCAGATCGCGCCCCTTGGAGGCAGTATCCAGACGTCCCGCGGCATTGAGCCGCGGTGCCAGCAAAAAACCGACCTGCCCCGCGCCGACGGTCTTGTCCGCAAGGCCCGCCACCTTGATCAGCGCACGGAGTCCCGGCAGTTCCGTCGTATTCATGCGCTCCAGCCCCATGCGCACCAGCTTCCGATTCTCTCCCAGCAAAGGAACCAAATCGGCGATCGTACCGAGGGCCACAATTTCCAGATCCTCCTGGAAATCCACATCGCGCAGCTGCTGCCAAAGCGCCTGGCACAGCTTGAAGGCCACGCCCACACCCGCCAGATCCTTGAACGGATATCTGCAGTCCTCGCGATGCGGGTTCACGACAGCAATGGCGCGCGGAAGCTCCGGCCCCGGCAGATGATGATCTGTGATCACGATATCCAGAATATCCCTGACCGCCTCTACGTCTTCCACGGAGGAAATACCGCAGTCCACGGAGATCAGAATGCCTGCCCCCTGCTTTGCGATCGTGCGGAGCGCAGGTTCGTTGAACCCGTAGCCTTCCTTCTGCCTGTCGGGAATATAGGAGCTCACCCTTGCGCCCAGCCGCTTCAACGTGCGCATGAGAACTGCCGTAGCGGTCATCCCATCCACATCGTAGTCCCCATAGATCACGATCTGTTCTTTTTCCCGGATGGCCCGTTCGATGCGCGCGGCAGCAAGCTCCATATCCTTCATGAGAAAGGGATCATAAAAAGACTGCTTCTCCTCCGGATACAGGAAACGATCCGCCGCCTTTCGCTCCCGAATACCTCGATGCCACAGGATACTCGCAACAGCAGCAGAGACATTGAGTTTTTTCGCAAATGCCCTGATCTCTTTTGGATCATCATCATAGAACGCCCATTTCTTTTGCATACCCAATCCACCTCCTGCTGTTTTATCCTTATTAGCAATATTATACAACGTTCCGTCAAGAATATACAGCGTTTTCCCTGTGAACGAAAAACGGCGCATGCGATTTCTCACATGCACCGTTTCGTGAACACAAATGATTATTTCGCCGCAACAACACGCTGCGTTGTCTTTTTAGCCTCTGCCCGGTTGCGGAAAAGTACCCAGAGCGGGCCTGCAATGAAGATGGACGAGTAGCAGCCGCTCGCGAAGCCGACAAGGAGCGCAAACGCAAAATCCTTTGTGGTCTCGCCGCCGAAGAAATAGAGCGCAAATGTCGTGAACATGACCGTGAACACCGTATAGAGGGAGCGTGTGAGCGTCTGATAAACGCTTCGGTTCACCAGCTCGAACACATCCCCGCCCTTGCGGAAATGCAGCTTCAGGTTCTCGCGGATACGGTCAAAAATAACGATCGTATCGTTGATGGAATAACCGACAATGGTCAGCAGAGCCGCCACAAAGGAGGAATCCACCTGCTTCTGCGTAAAGGAGAAAATCGAAAGCACGATCAGAATATCATGCACCAACGCCAGAATTGCCGCGATGCCGAAGCGCATCTCGAAGCGATACGCGACATAGAGGATGATGAGCACCCAGGAAATCAACAGCGCCATCACAGCATTCATGATCAGCTCGCCGCCGATGGTCGCGCCCACCTTTTCCTCGCGCATGACC
>CALGGN010000291.1 GCA_937915915.1 uncultured Selenomonas sp.
GCGCTTCATAGCTTGTAGCTTGGTCTTCGTGGTCGGTGGAAACACGGGCATATCCCGCAACTCGCCGTTTCCTTGGATTGCTGATTGGCGTAGCCGTATATCGGCTGATAGTGGCTGGAATTGCCGTCACTCTTCTTTGCGCCATGACTTGCCACGCTCCTTCCTGATTTGTTTCATATGTTCGCTCATTTGTTTTCTTCTCTCCGGCGTATATGATTTTTGAATAGACTTCTTGAACTTTGCCCTTTGCTCATCCGTCCACGGCTTTCCTTCCCGTTTCGGCTGGATCCATATGCGATTGATTTTTCTTCCGTCCTTGAAACAAATCACTATTTCGGATGCCGAGAGAACATCGATGTGGTCTATCTGTTCATTGAAGATTTTTTCGTCAAATTCGCCTATTTCGAGGACATCCGCTATCATTTTCCGCAGATGGTCATCACGAAGTCCTACGGTATTGCAGCCGTTATGCTCGGCGCACCGCCAATGGTGATGTTTTGTGCCATCCGTCCCACGGGATTTGCTTATCTGATTGCGGAAATTACAGCCGCAATGGACGCATTTTATTTTTCCCGTCATAACGGAGGATTTTCTGCAAGACGGATTTTGTTTGCGTTTTGCCGATGTGATTGCTCGGTATTCCGCCGTCCAGCAATCTTGATGCCCGGTGTTGGGGCAATCCTTCGTGACGATGCGCCCGTCTTTCATATGGAATTCAAGAACATATCTTTTCGGAACATTGATAAAATCTACACTTGCAAGGAAAGCGGCTTCATCAAAATCATCCAGTCCCATAACATCCGCACAGACCTTCTTGAGATTTTTGTGGTTAATCGTGCCGCCAATGTCACAATGTCCGCCCTTTTTCTTCCGTGAGCCGCAACACCAAAATTCCTGAAATCCCTTATCCTGCCGCAAATTGTGCATATAGCTTAGATGGCAGGACGGGCATTTTATTTTCCCGGTAAAGCATGATGTGTTAAGTGATTTGTTGCCAAATGGTCCAAGTTCCTTGCGTCTCGCCATTTCTTCCTGTACATAATCAAATGTGGCTTTGTCTATAATCGCCTCATGCGTATTTTCCACCCAGTATTGTGTCAACTCCCCATGATTCTTTTTCCGTTTGTGGGTGAGGGGACTTTCTATATATTCCTTTTGCAGGAGCATATTCCCCGTATAGGTTACATTTGTAAGGACAACCTTGATGTTGGAATCCATCCAACGGCATCCATCCCGTGTGGTGATTCCCTCGGCGGCAAATTCCCGCTCCGTTTCCAGCCGTGACTTTCCATCGAGAAAGTTTTGAAAAATACGCTTCACGATGGCGGCTTCCTCCGGGATAATTACCAATTGTTCTCCTTTCCATCGGTAGCCGTAAATTCTAAAGTGGCCGTTGGGGATGCCTTTCTCAAATTTCTTTTTTATTCCCCACTTGCAGTTTTCCGAAATGGAGCGGCTTTCCTCCTGCGCGAAACTTGCGAGGATGCTCAAAAGAAGTTCCCCATCCCCGCTCATGGAGTTTATGTTCTCTTTTTCAAACCGTACCTCTACGCCAATGTCTTTTAAATGCCTGACGGTTTCCAGTAAATCAACTGTGTTTCTTGCGAAACGCTGGATTGATTTCGTAAGTATGATGTCGATTTTCCCGTTTTCGGCGGCTTCAATCATTCGGAGGAATTCTCCCCGCTTGGCTATCCCCGTGCCAGATCGGAAG
>CALGGN010000292.1 GCA_937915915.1 uncultured Selenomonas sp.
CCAATGCACCGGCGTCACCTTTAACGAGCATGACAAAAATGCCAAAGAGACCTGCACCGGAAGAAATGCCTATGATATGTGGATCTGCAAGAGGATTTTTCATAACTGCCTGCAAAATTGCGCCGGAAAGCGCCAGATGCATCCCCACCAGAGCAGCCACAATGGTCCTGGGTAGGCGGATATTCCATAGAATCTGCTCATGGATGCCGGATGCATTTCCCAACATCATCTGCCAGATTTCCTGAACGGGGATTTCCACCGAGCCTTTCATGATACTGACGAGCATACCCATACAGGACAAGACGGCAAATACCGCCAAAAGCAATATCCGCCGTCTTGTTCCGCTCAAATCCGACTTATCCACTGTCACACTCATTTCATGGCCTCCGGATAAATGAGCTTTGCCATCATCTCCACCGCCTCGGGGTAATGGATGCCGGGACTCAGAAGAAAAAGATCTTGCGGCAGATAGTAGAGATGATTTTCCTGTATGGCAGGAATCGTCTGCCATGCCGGATTCGTCTCGATCGTCTGCTGCATGCTCTGCTTGATGGATTCCATCTTGCCCATGCTTGTCACAAAGATGATTTCCGGATTCTTCTCCACAAGGGTTTCCATACTGTAGGGAGCCGCATCGGGATTCTTTTCCATCGGGGCCATGTCGGCTGCCACGTTTTCCCATCCGAACATCTGTACGATATTTCCGGCAATGCTGCCCTCCAATTGGACACTCAGCCCCTGTGCGGTACTGTGCAGGATTGCCACGCGTTTCTTTTCCTTTGGAAGCTTCGCTATGGTTTCCTGTATGCTGCTGTCCATATCCGCAATCAGTTTTTTCCCCGTCTCCACCTCACCGGTTACCTGGGCAAACATCTGAAGCTCTCGTTTCACGTCCTCATAGCTTTTCATCTTCACGATAATGGTGGGAATCCCGTTGCTTTCCAACACCTCCGCAAGTTTTTCATTCATGCCTTGATTGATGATGACCAAGTCAGGCTCGCAGGCAAGCACCTTTTCCATATCCACTTGATAGACGTGGCCGATGCTCGTCTTGTCCTTGGCATACTCCGGCATCTTCGTCTTGGAATCCGGCCTTCCGACCACGTCACCGCCCACCGCGTGCAATGGCTCCAAAAAGGAAGCAGAGGTCACGACAATGCGCTGCGGTTTCTTCTGCAGGACGACCGTGTGCCCCGCATCGTCCTTGATCTCGGCGAAACTTGCGCTTGGATCGGAAGCCGTTTTTTTCTGCTGTTCTCCGCACCCTGCCGCAAGCAACAGGGAAAGACCCATCAGCAGCACGAAGACTACGCGCCATGTTCTGTTCATTCGGATCGCCTGCTTTCGCCCACGTTCTTGCGACTCAAAATCGTGGAAAGGTAGTTCACAGGCTCTTCCTTATGCACCTCGATATCATTGATGCGCCTTTCATCCGGCAGCCCGCAGCGGCTCACCATGACAGCCTGCTTTGCCATGTGATGACGAGCGAGAATGTCTGCGATTTCCGGGAAATTCTTATAGACCTTCATCAACACCACATTGTCCGCTCCTTGCAAGGCCTGTTCTATTTTTTCAGGCGCTGCAGTCGCAGGAATGATGGACAGCACATCATTTCCTTCCACGATGGGATAGCCAAGCTGGCTTCCGATCGCCGTGAACGCAGGAATACCGGGGATCGTCTCGATTTGCACATCCTCATGCTCCAGCAGGCGGT
>CALGGN010000293.1 GCA_937915915.1 uncultured Selenomonas sp.
GCGGTTACTGTTCCGTTTGCCGCCCTGTTTGACGATTTGACAGGAAGGCTGTCCAAAGTCATTTGGAAACCGAAAAAAGCATAAATCCGTAAAGAAAGCCCTCTAAGTGAAATGCACTTAGAGGGTTTTATCATACTGTCTGTATTCAGTTTATTCTTCCCATTTCAGAATGGTTTTGCCAAAGGATTTATGTGTATCCTTTTCAAAGGCATCCTTAATATCTCTCGTTCTTCTGACAACGTTGACAGAGGAGACGAGGTTACCGAGATAGTCGATAATTTCGGGATGCGCCACATACATGTCCACTGTTTTCCGGAAATCCTCCACGCCGGAGCGAGAGGAGCCGAACACACGCAGTCCCTTTTCAAGAATCATGCGCGTATTAATCGGAACGGGGTATTCCGATACGCCGAGGATGGAAATCGTAGCTTCCGGCTTAATCAGGCCGATAATCTGCTCAATGGCAATCGGGCTGCCGTTGCCGCCGACGCATTCAAACGCATGATCCATCGTAAAGCCCTCGGGCACCTCATTCACCAGATGGGTTTCATCCGCAAAGGTGAAGTCCGCCAGCTTTTCTCTGACTGTGCCGAATACAACGATTTTGCTCTCCGGGAACGTATACTTCAGAAACAGTGACGTAATATAGCCGAGGTTGCCGTCGCCCCAGACGCCGATCACATCGCGCCTTGCGTGTGATATCTTATCAAAACGGGAAATCGCATGAACGGAGACGGACACGATTTCGGTGAATGCCGCCACGTTGCGGTCGATATCCTGCGGGAGCTTGACAAGGCGCTTCGGTGAAATCGGCACAAATTCCTGCAGCAGACCGTCCATCGACGAGCCGCAGAACTTGGAGGAGCGCAGATAGTTTTCCGCAATGTATTCGTCCTCCTCCGTCGGGCAGTTCGGCACCATAACGACCAAATCGCCCGCCTTGAAGGTGTTCGTCGGGTCAAAAATTACCTCGCCGATACCCTCGTGAATCAGCGCCATCGGCAGCTTTTCCGCCAGCACCTTGGCGTCACGCGTGCCGAGATAATACCGCATATCGGCGTTGCAGATAGAGAGATTGGTCGGGCGGACGATTGCCTCATCCCCAAACAGCTCAATATCCTCAAACGCAATCTCAAAGTCGGTGAACAGCAAATCGGTCTCGCCCGTATTGGAGATATTGCCGTTTTCATCCGTCCAGGTCCCGGTGTCGCCGTAGGACACATAGGCGGACTGGGCGGGGAGCATATCCGTGGCGCTGCGTTCCGTGGAGAGATTAAAGGTGGAGGTGACCACGGTGCCGGTGATGGAGGCATAGGTGGGACCCATGTCCCCGTCCGCCAGAAGCACGCCGTCCCCGTCGTCGGACAGGAGCGAGCCCTCGCTCAACACGAACACCTGCAGCTTTACCCGGTTGGAGGCGGTGCGCTGTCCGGTGCGGAAGGAATAGGAATACCCATAGGTCGGCGTTGATTCGCCGCTCCTGGTCCATGCCGCCATGGAAGAACTGCTCTTTACATAGGCGGCAAGGTCCATGGGAACATTGGAGTTGACGTTTTCCTGAATGGTGTAGATCCAACTGTCGCCGGATTCCTCCCGCTTGACGTAGTTTCCGGATTTGAAGATGCCCTGGAGGGACACAGCGCCGGAGAGCATCTGCTCGTGAGCATAGCTCCCGAAGACGCCTATGGCCAGTACGACCCCAAAAGCCGCTTCGACATTCCCAAGAGCAGCTTCGAGCAGGACGGCAAGCTCCGTGAAGACCTGCTCGTAGTAGGACGTAGCATCCCTATGCTCAACTCCGAGGGTGCCGTATGCCACGCCAGGATAATGTCCGTAGGCGAAGACAAGGTCAATGTGGACTTCAATCATCCTTTGGCAGGCAAGGCCCTGGACTTTGACGTG
>CALGGN010000294.1 GCA_937915915.1 uncultured Selenomonas sp.
CGAGATCTACACTCTTTCCCTACACGACGCTCTTCCGATCTGGCGAAGCAGGGATACAAGCCTGGGGACGATGAATGGGAGCGCCTCGGCATCGCACGCTATGTCACTTGGCCGCGCACCGTCTGCAGCATCGAGGGGCATGATGTGAACGGCGATCCGCTGAAAGGGAGCTACCTCGGCAGCGAGATACCTATGTCAGACGGTTTCCGCGCCAATGCCATATACTTCAAGCTTGGCTTTCTCAACAGGATCGCCGTGTCACTTGGAACGCAGTTCCGGGAACTTCTCTCTACGCTTTGGATGAAGGCGGGGGCAGCCGGGCCATGCCCGGAGATTTCCGGGGATGAGGAGCCGGATATGCTCATTCTGCCGCAGAACAGGTTTGCTGTGCTTCTGGACGAGACAGCCTTCCAGACTTTCCTCGGACGAATGAGGGATGCCGGGGATGTAAGGGTGGTTTTCTTCGTGACCGACTCCGAGACAAACTTCCGCGAAATGAGCAGGGAGTTTCCCAAGGCGGAGACGTATCAGCTATACAGGGACTATCTGACAAATTTCCGCATCAATACAAGGAGGGGATAGCATGTCAGCACTGCACCAAGAGGCGATATCCATCTTGAACACCTTGCCGGAGCAGTATGTTTCGCTGCTGATTCATCAGATGAAGGAATACGCACAGGAAGCAGCGGAGAGTGATGAGGAAAAAAAGGCGTGCTCAAGAGAGACCCACGGAAATATAATTGAAATTTACAAAAAGAGAAGAGCGGCAGAGAGAGCCAAGGCAGACGAAGAGAAATCACGCTGCTCCATGCCTGTCACGCAAGAGCAGTGGGATGCATTTATGGCTCGTCAAGAGATTGACCAAAAGAAAGCCGCTGCCTTTGAAAGGCTACAAAAACTCGTAGAAAAAAATCGTGGCCTTTATGATGAGTATTTCGATTATGACCAAGCACGTTGGGAGGCACTCAATGAAAAATATGGCCCTTTTAATTGACTCCAATGTAGTGAACGATTTTCTATCCGTTCGAGAGCCAAACTATCGCTTTGCATCAAGCATCCTAGAGGTCTGCAAACTTGGAGAAGTCAGAGGGTATATTGCATTTCACACATTGCCTACAATATGGTATACATTACGAAGAAACAAGCCAAGCGAACGTCGGGAGATGCTGCTAGGCATAACTGGATATTTGACAGTGATAAGCGTTCCTCATGAAACAGTCGTTGAGGCATTATTGGATATGGATTTCAAGGATTTCGAGGACTGCTTACAGGAAAAATGCGCCATTGCTGCAAATGTGGACTACATCGTAACCGAAAACACCAGGGACTTCACAGCATCCTCAATTCCCGCAGTCACAGCCTTGGAAATGATGAAAATACTCTGCGACATGGACGGTGAATCATCATGCTAGTCGATCTGTTTCCATTCCAGCGTCAGGCTCTTTCTGATCTCAGGAGGAACGCTGCTGAGGCTCTGGGGGCGTACAGGCGCAGCCATGCCCCGCAGGTCGTGTCGTTCACTGCGCCGACGGGCGCGGGAAAGACCATCATCATGGCATCGCTCATTGAGAGCATTTTCTGCGGCGACCAGCTCTATCCAGAGCAGCCGGAGGCAATCTTCGTATGGCTGTCTGACTCGCCGCAGTTGAACGACCAGTCTAGGGACAAGCTGATATTAAAGGCCGACAGGCTCCGTCCGTTCCCCTCTGACATAATAGACAGCAGTTTCGACCAAAAGATTCTAGAGGATGGCCACATATATTTTTTGAACACGCAAAAACTCTCAAAGACATCCAACCTCACAAACCAGAGGGACGGACGCAATTATCTCATTTGGGAGACGCTGGCGAACACTGCCATGGAGAAGAGCGACCGCCTGTATGTCATTATAGACGAGGCGCATCGCGGTATGCAGGGCAGGGATGCGGCAAGGGCCACAACGATTATGCAGAAGTTCCTGAAGGGGAGCGAGGAGAGCCGGCTCCCTCCCATGCCCGTGGTCATAGGAATGTCGGCAACCCCGGCGCGGTTCAACCGATTGGTGGAGGGGACATCCTCCACCATACACAAGACTGTTGTGGAGGCGGCGGATGTCAGAGATTCCGGCCTTTTGAAGGAGCACATTGTCATCACCTACCCAGAGGAGAGTGCCGCAAACAAGGACATGGCGATCCTTCAGGCCGCAGCCGACGACTGGAAGGAAAAATGTGATCGCTGGAGGCAGTATTGCACCGAGCAGGACTATCGCCAGGTAAACCCCGTGCTGGTCATCCAGGTGATGAATGGATCAGGCGGCAGGCTGTCGGACACGGATCTCGACGACTGCCTGAAGAAAGTGGAGGATCGTGCGGGCTACAGCTTCCAGAAGGGACAGGTTGTACATACGTTCGGGGATGTCGGGGAAATCACTGTGAACGGCCTTCCCGTCCCATACGAGGAACCCTCCCGCATCGCCGACAACAGCCAAGTCCGGATCGTGTTTTTCAAGGAGAGTCTGTCTACCGGATGGGACTGCCCACGCGCCGAGACCATGATGTCGTTCCGCCATGCCACGGATGCCACATATATTGCGCAGCTCCTTGGGCGCATGGTGCGGACACCCATGCAGATGCACATCCAAAAGGATGACGTGCTGAACGATGTCCGGCTTTTCCTCCCGCATTTTGACAGGGACACGGTAAGCAATGTCATCGATGCGTTGCAAAAATCGGAGGGAGGGGACATTCCTGCGGACATTGACGGGGAGCCCCTTGGCAGGAAAAAGACCGCCACGCTGACAGCCAGGGCACACAAAAGCAGGAAGCCGGAAATGCCAGCGGACGCGCCGGGGCTGTTTCCTTCGCCACCGTCTGCCGCCACGAATGACGGCGCACATGGCCAAAGCGGGAGCGCGTCTGCGGATGAGCATGAGCCAACCAAAGCAGCAGAATCGGAAGAGGTGCCCGACGCCGCCGATGATACAGCCTCCGATGACAATAGCACCGCTATGGACGCCACACGCGGGAATACGGATGCGAAGGACATTCCATCGAGCGATCCGGAAGATGCGCCGGACGGGCAGGAGGAAGGCCAAGAGCAAGCCGATCCATTCGACCGCGAGGCCGTGATGCGGTTCATCAATGATGCCGGGCTTCTGTCGTACAATGTCCGCAATGTGCAGATCAGCAACTACCTGGCATCGCTCTTGTCGCTCTCCCATCTTTTGACAAACTCCGGCATTGCCCCTGATGCCATGCAAAGTGTCCGTAGCGGCATCACGCAGCTGATCCGGGACTGCATCGATGGGCTGAAGAAGCTTGGCGCATACGAGGCCGCCGCGAACCAGGTGAAGCAGGTGAGGCTCTCCGCGCAGACCTTCGATGTTTTTGGACAGTCCGTGCCAGGGTATGAAGTGCGGAGTCTTTTCACCACCACGGACACCGACATCGAGCGCCAGTTCCGAATAGCGGAAACCAAGCTGGAAAATGAGGGGATGGGAAAAGCCTACTGGAAAGAATACTATGGCAACGATCCCGACTCCATTGATGCCATGATAGATGTCATCCTGTTTGCCCATGATGAGGACTCTATGCGAAACCTGCATTTGTGGGCAAAGGAGCGGTTCCACGAGATGAATGACACGTATCGCCGACGGTTCGCTTCCTGCAGCGACGAGGGCGTTCGGCGGCGCTACGACAACATCGTATCTAACGGTGACATCGTGAGCAAGCACAACTTCCGCTTGCCGGAAACAATACAGATCCGGCAGGAGGGAGGAGAGGAGTACGCCGACCATCTCTTTGTGGACGAGGAGACCCGTACAGCAAAGATCAAACTGAACACTTGGGAGGCGGGCGTGCTGGCCGAGGAGCAGAGCTGCGAGGACTTTGTCTGCTGGATCCGCAATCCCTCCCGTGCATCATGGTCACTTTGCATCCCCTACAAAATGAACAACATAGACCGCCCCACATACCCGGACTTAATCATTGTCCGAAGGGACGGCAGCGGCTATGTAATCGACATCCTTGAACCTCACAGGCCGAACGAGAAGGACAATCTGGGAAAGGCGCAGGGATTTGCCGAGTACGCCAGGCAGAATACCGGCCTCGGGCGCATCCAGCTCATCCGGGAGGGCAAGGACATAACGGGCAAAGCAAAATTCCGTCGGCTGGACATGTCTCAAAGCTATGTGCGGGATAAAGTCTCCCGTGCCATGACGAACGACGAACTGGATCACATTTTCGATACGGACGGCTTCTCCATGTGAAACGGGATGGAAGGTTTGCCATGAAGAAAAAACCCCGTGCAGTGCCATAGGCTTGCACGGGGTTTTTCTTCATGCAGGTGCATCTAAACATCCTTACACTTTTGTAAGGATGTTACTGTCCACTCTGTGCGGACAAGCGTCGCGGAGATGGGCGTTTTCTGGCGCCTCACTGCGTTTTGGGATGGAACAATACGAAATCTTACCCCGGATCAAGCCGGGGCATGGGAGCGCGAACCAAGAGCGGGCGCGGGACGGGGTCTCTTGTGGGGCGTTTCAGTTCCGATAAATGTTGATTAGCGGAAGTGAAACGGTAAATAATCTCTAAATTTGCTCACGCCACATCTTCTTCTTTCTTATTGCTTCTTTTGTTCCTTCATCCAGCAACATCCAATCCTTCATCCCATCGTCGCTGCCACCGCCAAGGCGCACCTGCACATGCGGGATCACCTCCTCTTTTCCGAGCAGGGCATCCAGGATGATGTTCCCTTTTTTGTAGTCCGGGACGGAGTTGCCCGATCCGCCTCCTCCGCCGCCTCCGCCCTTGGTCACTCGGTAGCTTGCGTTCGGATAGGTTTCAAGGTTCTCCCGTGCGGCGTTCATCTGGTTCTGGGCATGACGGAGATTCCCCTTCACTCGGACAAGTTCCTTCCGCAGCTTCAGGACGCGCTCGGCCTGCGGTCGGTTCTTCTGTATGATGCCTGCTGCGATCCCGTCCAGCTTAGTGCTTGCGTTCGGGGCGCTGATGATCCGCTCCAGACCGGCTAAAGTCTGGGCAAGCGTTTCTGCCTTCGCATCCAGCCGCTTCCTCGTTTCGGCGAGTTCCGTCCTCCGCTTCTCGAAGTCTGCCGGGTTCCCCCCTTCATCTTGCACAAGCCGATCCAGATCCGCCTTGTAGTATGCCTCCCGCTTTTGATAGTCCCGCAGCGCCTTTCGGTATTCCCGGAATCCCCTTTTCGTCATGACATCCTGTGCCATCTTTCTGGCGCGCTCCATTGAGATTACCTTCTTTTCCTCTGCCTCGATGCGCCTTTGCAGTAGCTGGACTTCATTTTTCAGGCCATAGTAGCGTCGTCTTGCTATGTCGTAAAGCTCCCTTGCCGTGTAGGAGTCCTTTCTCTCTGCTTGCAACGTCTCCTTGAAAAGCACCTGCCGCAAGGACTTAGTGGCACTGGCAAGGTTGTCCGATGCGCGATCTAGGCGCTCCTTCGCGTGCTTGTCATCGAAGAGGATTTTGGAAATCTTCCGTTGGAGGATCGCCTTTTTCTCCGGGTGGTCGAAACTGCGCTCCAGCTTTATCATGCGATCTTGCAGCACATCGTCCGAGAGTTCTGCATCCAGCGCGGTCAACTTTTCTTCGACTGCCAACACAAGCTGCCGGAAATCTTGGCGGACAGATTCGGGAGCATCCTCCTTCGGCTCTGGAAGAGTTCTCATGAAACTCTTCCACTGGCGCTCCTGCTCCGAAAGATCGGTGTAATGTGTCCACAACTCTCTTTCATCCTCGGTCATCATCTCCATCTTGGCCATGCGCTCGGCTTTGTCCTTGCTGACAACGATACCCTCCCATTTGTTGAACTCCGTCACTGCATCGGTCAGATTTTGCCGAAGCTCGCCGATCAGCGTGCTGCTGTCAACCTCGCTTTCCTCGAACTCCTGCGTGTCCATCAGTGCCGTTGCATCTCTCGCCACCTCGGAGACTTTCTTCATGAGCGCGCGTTCCCTCTTGCCTTTTTCCTCTTGGTCAGCCTGGAACAGAAGCTCTTGGATTTCTTGCTTCCTCTTTCGGGACAAGCGCAGTGCCTCCACTTCCGGGTTCCCCGGCTGGATGAACGCCTGTGGCCGGATGTGCTTTTCCGGGATCCTGTCCAGCAGTTTTGCGAGGAATGTGTCCCCCCGCATGATCGCTTCCTGCCTCTGGGCCTTCAGGCTTCGA
>CALGGN010000295.1 GCA_937915915.1 uncultured Selenomonas sp.
ATAGCCTGCCGCCAAAACAGCCGCTATGAATACGATAACAACAGCTCCCCAACACTTTTTCCGATTGTAGTTCATCATAATCACCATTTTCCCTATTGTTTCCCTAACGACTCCATAAAAACGAATCAAAGCGTATCCAAGAAAGTTCCTATTCTCTCAAAAACAGCCTCACGGCCTTCCATCAAGGGAAGCAGATGCCCTGCGCCATCCAGCAAAACGAGTTCCTTCCGGCTGCTGCCAATGTGAGCAGCAATATATCCGGCGCTTTCAACCGCTGCCATAGTATCGGCCTTTCCGTGGATGACCAAGGCCGGAGCCGTAATCTGGGGCAAGCAATTTTTTGCGCGGTCAATCACTTCAAGAAGGTCATAAACAGAAAGGAGGGGAATCTTATCATAAATCAAATTGGCGGCGGGGGGGACATTTTCAAGATTGCGCCTGATTTCGGGGGTAAAATCCGAAGGCGACAGCATTTCCTTGGGAGGAAGAGCAGATATTCCCTGCTCCTGTGCAATGAAAACAGGTGCTGCCAATGTGACGATCCCCTTCACCTTTTTCTCTGCCGCCAGCAGAATGGCAAGGCTTCCTCCCATGGATGCGCCGATGACTACGATATCCCGGGCAAAGCCATGCAAAATAGCGTAAGCGTCCCGTACAGCATCCAGCCAATCTTCTGCGGTTGTTCGGAGCATGTCCTCTACCGTTGTTCCATGTCCCGGGAGCCTTGGCGCAAGCACAGTATATCCCCGGTCCGCCAAAAAATCGCCCAAAGGCAAAAGCTCTGCGGTGTTTCCAGCGAAGCCTTGCAGCAAAAGCACAACTTCTTTTTTCCCATTTCCGGGCTGAAAAAATGATTCCGTACCTTCAATAATCATATTGACCTCCAATTCACCGGTTCATTCACTCCTGATTCGATTCATCCCGAACTATCTCTGATTTGGTGGAAGGACTGGCTCCTATTATCCCTCGCTCACGTAGCTACGCTCTTCTGCAGGAATATCTTCCCAGCGCAGGGCGTTAGCTTCGATTCCGTGAGAAATCCCCCAAGCTGCCGCAATTCCCGCTGCCTCCCCCATGCTCATGCAGGTGGGCTGAATACGGAAAGAAGCCTGAGCGGCGAAGCTGCCACTGGCGCAACGTCCCACTACAAGCAGGTTGGAAATCTCGTTGGTCACCAAGGCACGATAGGGAATCTCATAATACTCGCCCTTTTTCAGCTTTTTGCTGAGGTCCAGATTCACATCATGGATATCGATGGGATACGCCGTCCGAGCCACTGCATCGTGGAAATGCCTGGCATCGGTATATTCCTTATCTGTCATGTAATACTTACCACGGATGCGCCATGATTCCCGAACTCCCACCATACTTGCTTCGCGGCTGATATAGGCCTTCTCAAAACCGGGGACGTTCTTGATGAAGAATCCTGCCAGACGGTGCATCATCTTCCGGCCGAAGGTCACAGCCCTGCTGTATGAGACGGTATCCGTGGCACTGAAGTTCAGTGCCGGCATCTCAGGACAGTTCATGGATAATACGGTGGGTTTGCCGGTAATCGTAAACGCCTGAATATACACAATATCATCCTCGGTCAGTTCACCCCGGGCAACACCGTCCTGGAAGAATTTCTCGTTCTGTTTCCACTTCCAGAACTGAAGGAATGGCCGGCCTTTCTTCCTCAGAGTGTCTTCTGCCAGTTTGTCGAAAGGACCTCTCTCTTTTACCCCCTTTATAATGAACTGATGATAGAGCTTGCCCATATCAATGCCGCCCATTTCAAAACGCAGGCTCATGGGCTGGTTGCGTCCTGTCTTTTCTGAGCCTTTTTCCACAGGAATGCCCGCAAACCGTGAAAGCAATGCGTCTCCCGTGCCATCGACGAAGGTCTTTGCCTGTATCTTTGCCAGTCCCTCAATGGTCTGGACAACACAGGAGACAATCTTTCCTCCATCAGTCAACGCCCCCACCAATGAAGTGCTGTAAAGGATATCTACCCCCGTCTCTTCACACATTTCATCATAGACAAAAGAAAGATATTCAGGCACATATTGTCCTCTGCCACCACCGAAATAGGAGTCAGTATCCACTCCAAGGAGCGGCGGCACCCCCTGTTTTTCCATGCGTTTGTTCAGATCCGTGATGTAGGGCGTATCGCTGTCATAGCAATAAGTAGCCATACATGGGAAAACACAGCCCAAGGTGGCCAGTCCCCCCAGGGAAATGCCTCGCTCCACAAGAACAACCTTCGCTCCTTTTCGCGCAGCGGTAACAGCAGCCGCAGTCCCCGCCGAGC
>CALGGN010000296.1 GCA_937915915.1 uncultured Selenomonas sp.
CATGACAGGAAAAGACTCGGCAAGGGCAAAAGGGAATTAATCAGTGGTTCCTTAAGATTTACGGGAGAAAAAAGGGAAATCCGCCGTTTGCGGCGAAATTTCAGTACGGAAAGTTTTTTTTAGACAGGAGGAATGATGCGATGATGAAAAAAGTGCTGCGGCTCCTGCTGGCTCTCATTGTTCTGACGGGAGTGCTGCTCGAAGGATGTGCAGGGATCGGGGCGGCGCAGGATAAGTGGGCGGTCTATATCTATATGTGTGGATCGGATTTAGAATCGGAGGACGGTTTAGCCACAGACAATCTGAATGCGTTGAAAAGCGTGCCTCTCCCGGAGAATGTGAAATTCATCATTCAGACCGGTGGCGCAAAGAAATGGAACACACAGGGCATACCCGCAAAGGAATTAGGGCGCTATGTCTATGACAGCACCGGTTTTCACGAGGTGGAGCGGCTGAAGGATGCCAGCATGGGCGACGAAAGGACGCTGGAGGGCTTTCTGCGTTTCGCCAAGGAGGGATTTCCGGCCGATCACCGTATGCTCCTCTTTTGGGATCATGGCGGTGGCAGTCTGGGGGGCTGCTGCTTTGACGAAAAATATGAAACCATACTCAGCCTAGGTGATTTGCGTCAGGCGCTGCAGACCGCGGAAACCGCCAATCCGGAGAGGCCGCCCTTTGACCTCGTGCTGTTTGACACTTGCCTTATGGCGAATATCGAGACGGCGAACACTCTGTACGGTTTCGCGCGTTACATGGCCGCTTCGGAGGAAATCATGCCGGGGACAGGCACGGACTATGCCGGATGGGCGGGAGCCTTGGCGAAAAATTCGGCCATCGACGGGAAGGAATTGGGGATTGCTGTCTGCGAAACCTACCTGCCCTACTGTCAGCGCAATGAGGCCGGTGACATGGCGACACTCTCCCTCATTGACTTGGGGCAAATGCCCGCACTGAACGCAGCTTATGAAAAAATGGGACGGGAAGCGCTGGAATTGTCCAAGGGCGATCCGCGCCATTTTTTCACCGCCTATGACCGTCTGGCCGGCGGCGTGGAAAATTACGGGTCGAATGGCAGCGACGGCTACACCAACATGGTTGACTTGGGCGCTTTGGCAGCTGAATTGTCGGAACTCAGCACAGCTCCAGCCTTCGCGCAGGCGCTGCAGAATGCCGTGGTATGCAAGACGGCAGGTCCCTATCGGCGATATGGCACGGGACTGTCCGGCTATTACAGTCTCGACGGCAGTTTGGATTCGTGGCAAGTCTACGCCGCTTTGCCGGGAGCCAGCAAAGCTTTCTCCGAACTTTATCGGGATATGCTCTCCGGCGGCAGGGACGGCATGCCGTGGTTCTACTTTGATGTGGAAAAGATAGAACATGCGCCGGTCATCCTCAATGAGAACAATATGGCCAGCGTTGCACTTTCGCCGGAAGAGCTCAATGCCATCAGTACCGTCGATTTTTTGCTCTGCTTCTACGATGCCAAAGGGAACCTCGTCTATCTTGGCAGTGATGACAAAGTGAAGGCGGATTGGGAGCGGGGTGTCTTCCAGGAGAGCTTTGACGGAGCATGGCCGGCTTTGAACGGACATTTTGTTTCCCTATATCTCAGCGAACAGCAGCCGGACTACAATCTTTATTACTCCTACATCATGCTGAACGGTCAAAAATGCTATCTGACCGCCGCCTACAATTTCGCGCGGGAATCGTTTGAGATACTCAGTGTCAACCGTATCCTGAACAATGGCTGGCTGGACCGGCAAATCCTGCAGCTCAAACCCGGCGATAGGATCACGCCACTGTTTTTCGATGAGCAGGAGCAAGAATGGGAGGGCGAAACGTTCACTTTGCGCGGTGCGCCTGTTTTGAAGGATGAGCCGCTCCCGGATGACACCTACGCCTTTGCCTTCCGTTTCATCACTGCGCGCAATGAGGCAGCCGCTTCGGAAACCATTCATTTTGTCGTACAGAACGGCGAAATGACGGCTGTCAAGTGAGCAGAGAGATAAGGATTAAAAAATCAGCGATATCTTTGCACGGATATCGCTGATTTTTTCGTTATGCAGCTGTTGTCAAATCCCCATCTCGATATTGTGTATGATCGTGGTGAGCTTGTCCATTTCCAACTGTGTGGCTTCATTGATGCGTTCCAGTTCCTTGATGGAGCTGGTGGAGCTTTGGATGTGATGGAAGCCTTCTTCCAGATTTTTGCGGAGATCCTTCATCCGGACGGTGAAATCAGAATCGAATTCATTGATTTTCTCCTCAAAGTTCTGGTTTTCCGCAAGGATTTCGTCGATTTCCTTCACATCGTTGAGCAGCACTTTGATGGCGTCGTCCGAGGTGTGCAGGCTCTCCTGTGTGTTTTCCGAGAGCTTGCGGACCTCCTGCGCGACGACCGAGAATCCGCGTCCCGCTTCGCCTGCGCGGGCGGCCTCGATTGCCGCGTTGAGCGCAAGCAGGTTGATCTGCGCAGAAATGTCCTGGATCATCTTCATGACATCGTTGATTTTTTGGGTGCTCTGGTTCAGCATGTCCAATTTTGGCGTGATCTCGCCGCTGCGCTGCATGAGCTGGTTGAAGAGCTTGTTTTGCTGCTCGATGCCGCCGGAGAGATCCTGGATCGAGGTCTGTATCATCTCCACATCGCTGGACATGCGCATAATGGTCTTCACGATGCCCGGCATCTTCGCCTGATAGTCCTGGAACATTTGGATGAGATGGTCCTTCAGCGTCTCGGTATGCTTCTGCCGGTCGATGGTGCGCTGGAAGAAGAAGGCGTTGCAGTCCGCATAGCTGCGGGCGAAATTGTCCACATAAGCATCCTGGAAGGATGTGCCTGCGGGGACATGGTAGAAGAAGATGGCCGTCAGGGTCTCATTCACATGCAGCCCACTGATTTCGCCGAAGCTGGAGAAACCCGCGACGGGGATATTTTTGAACTGGTCGATATGGGTGATTTCCTGCGGATAGCCCAGACGGCGCAGGATGCAGTCGTTGAGAATGCCGCCGATGGGCTCCGGTTTGGTCTGCTGATAGGCGCGCACATCTTTCTCCAGCGTCTGATTCAGGGAAAGACGCTTCAAAAGGTAGAGCTTTTCGCCCGTGACCACATCGCAGAAGAAGTGGATGCGGTTGTTCGGCTCATCAATGCTCGCAATGGTGCGGATAAAGTCCTCGCCGTTGATGTCGGTGGCGAAGGTATAGCCCTGCATGGCGGTCTCCAGCTCCTTTGCGGTGGAAACGCCGAAATGCTCCTTGAGTTTTTCGATAAAGGACACCGCATGGCCGTTGTCATCCACGGACTCGATATAGCGGAGCGCGGTATTTGCCCCGCTCACGGTGAACACATCTCCCGTGCGTTCGACGGCCTGCGATTTCAGGATGCCGTAGCGATAGGGCTTTGCAAGGCGCACCAGCGTGATGACTGCGTGGTTTTCCAGCGTGCGCTCGCCATTGTAAATGTAGGTATGGGCAAAATCCAGATTTCCCGCTGCGCTTCCCCCCATGAAGGGACAGCTGAATTTGCCGGACTCATAGAGCGCCTGCAGCACGAAGGTCTCACAGCTTGAAACACCGTCCACATAGACGAGAGCGAAGGTATGGTTCACACTGATGCGGAAGGGCGGATTGTAGCGCTCGATTTCCTTTCTGATGGCAGCCACGCGCTCATTGACCGTCATGTCCACATTGCCTGCGCGCAGGTCGTCATCGGGGAGAGGAATGCTCATGACATAGGTGTTCTCGATCATGCGATGGGAGAACGCCTGCAGCAGTATCTTCGCGCGTCCCTCGGGTGCGGGGCAGTAAAGCGTGGAGCTTTGTTCCGTGCGGCAGAGCTCGCCGGAGGTCGTCATGAGGATCAGCTTGGCGCTGCTGGGGATCTCCTGCTTGATGGCACGGGCCACCTTGTCCATGTCCAGATCGGGGGAGATGAAGCCAAGAATCAGCGCCGCCCCTTCGGACACATCGCAAAGCGTCTTCAGGTGAGCTTTGTCCAGTTCGTTCTCGTTCAGGTAAGAGACACGGATATCCTGCTGGGACACCGCGGCAGTCGTTGGGACAATGCGCTGTGCAATGGGGGACAGGGGCTTTTGGGACCCCTTTTTCTCGTCGGATGAAAAAATGCTAAACATAATGAATGAAACACCTCTTTAGATGCTGATAACAACTCCGATACAATGTATAATTCGGCACGTTATGCTCAAATCCTGCATGTGTCGGGCAAAAAATACTGGAACGCTGCAGGGATGCTGTAATTTTGAGCGAGCACGGCGGGCGTTTCCCAAATGAGCTCATCGGGCATGGGGGAGAGTGGGGCAGCGTGCTCCGCGACATAAGACGCATCCGCGAGGCGTACATGCCAGCCCTTC
>CALGGN010000297.1 GCA_937915915.1 uncultured Selenomonas sp.
GCCGTGCGGGAAGGGCCGCGGCAAAGGAAGCGCGGCGGAAGGTGGGCATGGTGTTCCAGTATCCGGAGCACCAGCTCTTCGAGGAGACCGTGGAGGCAGATATCGCCTTTGGACCGAGGAATCTGGGCTGCTCCGAAGAGGAAATTGCAGAGCGTGTGCGTGCCTCTATGGATCTGGTCGGACTGGACTATGAGACTTATCATGCACAGCCGCCGTTCCAGATGAGCGGCGGGCAGAAGCGGCGCGCGGCAATCGCGGGCGTGCTGGCGATGAAGCCGAAATACCTGATACTGGACGAGCCGACGGCCGGGCTGGATCCCACAGGGCGCGAAAAGATGCTGAAGGAGATACGGGCGCTTCACAAGAAGCACGGCTTTACCATTGTCCTTGTATCCCATAGCATGGAGGACATTGCGCGCTTCGCAGAGCGGGTGCTGGTGCTGAGAAAAGGGGAATGCGTGCTGGATGATGCGCCGTCCAACGTGTTCCGGCAAACAGAACTGCTGGAGCAATCGGGCTTGCGCCCGCCGCAGGTGACCAGGTTCCTGCACATGCTCCGTCAAAAGGGCATGGGGGTATCTGCGGACGCGATTACCTTTGAAGAGGGCTTGAAGGCAATTTTGAAAGCAGTACAACAATAAACGGCAAAAGGGGGCTCACCAATGCTGCAGGATATCACGTTGGGACAGTTTTTTCCGGGGACCTCCTTTCTGCACCGCATGGATCCGCGCGTGAAAATCGGGATGCTCTTTTTGCTCATTGTGCTGATTTTTCTCTGCAATACTGCGGCGGCCTACGGGCTTTTGGGAGCGTTCACGCTGTTCCTGATGCTGAGTTCCCATGTGCCGATGCGCATGATGCTGAAGTCCTTGCGCCCGTTGGTCTGGATCATTTTGTTCACCTTTTTGATCCATTTGTTCAGCCATCCGGGGGAACTGGTCTCGAAGCTGGGGCCGTTCGAGGTGACCGAGGAGGGATTGCAGCAGGGGATTTTTATCAGCCTGCGGCTGGTGTTCTTGATTCTGCTGTCCTCCTTGCTGACGTTCACGACCAGTCCGTTGAAGCTCACGGATGCGATGGAACGCATCCTTTCGCCGGGGAAGAAGCTAGGGCTTCCCGCCCATGAGCTGGCCATGATGATGACCATTGCGCTGCGGTTCGTTCCGACGCTCATCGAGGAAACGGACAAGATCATGAAGGCGCAGGCCGCGCGGGGATCGGACTTCACATCGGGGAATATTTTGCAGAGGGTCAAGGGATTCGTGCCGGTTCTGGTCCCGTTGTTCCTTTCCGCCTTCCGTCGGGCAGATGAGCTTGCCATGGCGATGGAAGCAAGGTGCTACCACGGCGGCGAGGGCAGGACGCAGATGAAGTCTTTGAGGGCGGGGAAGCTGGACTACATCGCTTGTTCCTGTATGGCGGTACTGTCCGGAATTCTGTTGTATTTGGGTTGGCAATAAAACCAATTTGGTTTTCTTATTTTGAGGCTTTTCGTGCAGAAAGAACAGAAGGAAATTCAACGGAACGTCAGAAAATGTGCATTTGACGAGGAGGATGCAAAATGAAAAAGTGGATTGCCATGCTGTTTGCGCTCTGTATTTTCGTGCTGGGAGCATCTCCGGCTTCGGCGGAAAAGTATGACTGGCAGGATGAGACCTATCATTTCGATCAAGTAAAGCGAGTCTGGGTGGAGGATATCGTATTGACCGATACAGCTGAGTTCCCCAGCGAGCTTTTGGACAAGCTGCTGCCGGAGGAGTATCGGAAGAATGCCAGTCGGCTGGAAGACAAGCTGTTCACGGGGAAAAATACGTTGAGCGTGAAGCTCGACGATCCGAAGTCGCTGTCTGACGTCTATGTGACCGCTGAACTGCTCAAGTGGCATGATGGCTCCTATATCAAGCCGGCCTATACGAGCTGGGAAACCAGACGCTCGACCAGGACCGTCAGGAGATCGGACGGCTCCACCTATGAGGAAGAGTATCATACCACCGTGCCCGTGTATCATCCTGAGCAGTTGATTTACAAATCCACCGTCCAGATACGTTTCGATGTTTACGATACCAAAACCGGCGCCAAGATCCTGACACGCGATGAACTGCGCCTTCGTGATGATTCCCGCCAAGAACAGCAGGGAATATTCGGGCGTATCTGCAAGTCCTTCTTCGATGATTTGAGGAAGAAGCTGAAACATGAGGAATAACGGAGGCCCGATGATTTTCTTCAAAATCCTTGCGTGAAAATTAGAGTTGCGATAAAATAGTAAGGAGTGGAAGGAAATTCTAGGTTTATATCAGGTGATGCGAAGATGAATTCCATATGGAACGTTGGAATCGATATTGGTTCCACGACCATCAAGCTGGTTGTTTTGGATCAGGAGAAGAAACTGGTCTATCAGAATTATGCAAGGCATTTTTCTGAGATCGGAGCGGCGCTCTCTGCGAATCTGGAGACATTGAAGCGGATTGTGGGCGAGCAGAGCTTTACCTTTGCGCTCACTGGCTCTGCGGGTATGGGGATTGCACAGCGTATTGGCCTGCCCTTTGTGCAGGAGGTCATTTCAGTATCCACTGCGCTCAAATTTTTTGCGCCTCAGACAGATGTTGCCATAGAGCTTGGCGGTGAAGATGCAAAAATAATCTATTTTGAAAACGGCAATGTCGAGCAGAGGATGAACGGAACGTGCGCAGGAGGAACCGGCGCGTTCATCGACCAGATGGCTGTTCTTCTCAATACAGATGCTGACGGTCTTAACGAAGCTTCTAAGAAGCATGAGCTCATCTATCCGATTGCAGCTAGATGCGGAGTTTTTGCAAAGACTGACATTCAACCGCTCATCAATGACGGCGCTAAGATCGAAGACCTGGCCGCATCAATATTCCAGGCCGTAGTAGATCAGACGATCAGCGGTCTTGCATGCGGACATCCGATCACAGGCAAGGTAGCGTTTCTCGGCGGGCCTTTGTCCTTCCTTTCGGAACTTAGAGCCAGATTCATCGAAACTCTGGATATCGCGCCGGAAGACGTGCTGTTCCCGGATAACGGCAGACTGTTCGTTGCTATGGGCGCCGCGTTTCTGGCTGACAAATACGAAGAAACCAGTCTGGAAGAGATATTGCGCAAACTCAAGACCGCGGATCAGACTGAACTGAGAGATACAGCGATTCTGGATCCATTGTTCAGGAATCAGCAGGAATACGATGAGTTCAAGGAACGTCATAACAGAGCCAAGGTAAACAAAAAGCCTCTTGCTGAAGCCCATGGAAGATTGTTCCTTGGAATCGACGCGGGATCCACGACGACCAAGT
>CALGGN010000298.1 GCA_937915915.1 uncultured Selenomonas sp.
CTCCCGCCGGAGCGGGAGAGATAGCTTAGCAGGAAAGGGAAATGCCGTTTTCCTTGGCGATGGAGCGAACCTTTTCCACGGTTAGCTCATTGTCCTCGGCGATGTCTTCCAGTACCTGAGCATCTATGGGGAGTTGTCGGCGGATATATCTTTTTAAGGTGTTGACCGCAGTCCTTAGCTGGCCTTTCTCGATTCCTTTCTCAATCCCTCTGTTTTCAATGGCATCCAGTACTTCACACATATTGCTTCCACTCCTTTCAACATAGTTTTGTACTTCCTCAAATCTGTTGTCATCCGTCACAACGCTCATCAGTTGCAGGACTTCATGTACATGGGTGATTGTCTCCTTGGAGGGCACATAACCACGATTCTTCCTCATCTGGACGAAGTAATCAGCCACAATGCGGAAGTCGCTTTGGAACATCTTGACTTCCTCCTCAGACAGCCAGGCAATCTCGAATAGATTGATGCGGTAGTCATTGACGAAGGGCTTTAGCTCCTTTGGGGTATCAAAGCAGCTTAACAGGTTCAAGTGTTTTCTCCAGTGATGCTTGTACCCGAAGTACAGCACCAAGGTAACTACAGGGAATCGCTCCTTTGGTCGATCTGCTTCGAGGTTAGCCGCATCAGCATTGAGCTGACTCCTATAGGCAGCTCCATCATAGCTGATGACTCGCAGGGGCATGTCAGCGTCGGTATCTGTCTGGTTCTCCATACCGAAGAGGGCTAGCCTTATCAGTCCTTTCTTCCAGTACTTGGCCACATCCCGCTCTTGTGAGTGCAGCTTGTTATCGGCCTTGTAGATGGATTGGGCGGTTCCTGGTGAAAGGTCTTTCTCGCATACGAGCTGCTTACCATTGAAGAGCAGGACATTGATGATGTCAGCAAAGACATCATCGTAGGCCTCCAAGGTCTTCTCGGTTAGGTCTTTGTCTCCCCAGGGAGGTCCTCCTTTCGTGAAATATTCTTACAGTTATTTTAGCATATAGGGTGGTGGTGTCAATGTGGAAAGTGGATTGCGGCTCAGGATAGGCGAAGAAAAACTCCCGCCGGAGCGGGAGGGGAAGGAGAGACATTATTTATCGTGATAGTGCGAGCGGCACTGGACGATGATAAGTGTATTTTCCTCAATTTTGTATACAAGCCGGTTTGTATCATCGATGCGTCTGCTCCAATAACCTTGAAAATCATGTTTCAACGGCTCTGGCTTCCCGAGTCCGATATAACCATTGCGCTTTATATCCTTGATGAGACTATTGATGCGCTTCAAAGTTTTCTTATCCTGTTTTTGCCAATATTCATAATCAGACCAGCCGATTTCTGTCCACAGTGTGTCCATCATTCTGCCTCGACCAGATGATGATGAGCCAGTTTGCCAGCTTCTGCTTCAGAAATGGATTTACGCAGGATTTGCATATTTTCTTCACTGTAAAAGGGATCACCTGTGATGGCGAAAGGTATGCGCTGCTGTTTGATGACTGCCTTGACAAACATATTGATAGCAACAGAGACATTCAACCCGGCAGATTTGCAGAACTCCTCAAAGAAGATTTTGTCATTTTTGTTCAGTCTAATGCTTAATGTAGCTTGTTCCATGGATATCACTCCTTTGAGCTATATTATACAGTAAATATATGGCAATAGCAATACAACGAGAGACGGAGGCGTATGGAAATTGTAATAAAAAACTCCCGCCGGAGCGGGAGAGATAGCTTAGCAGGAAAGGGAAATGCCGTTTTCCTTAGCGATGGAGCGAAAATTAACAGTTTGCTAAAATATCTAGCATTTCTCTTGCGTTGACAATGAATGAATCATCAGAAAAATGTTTTTTATTTCCAGTAATCAAATAGCAATTTGGAAAAGCCTTGGCTGCTTCATAAAATGGAAGGTCTTGACATAAGTGCAGCCACAATAACGTTGGTATCTATAACAGTGTAGATCATACGCGTTCAGTCCGTGCAAGTCGTATCTCTTCATTGATTTCATCAAGTGTCATATCCTGCAAACCGTTTGCCTTTGCATTGGCTCTCAGACGATGAAAAGCTTGCAAAGCTCCTTCGCGAGTTAATTCGGGCTTGAGCGGGGATGATATTTCGAAGGGAATGCGTCTCTCTCGAACTACTGCTCTGGCGAATACGTTGATAGCGGTGGAAGCATTCATACCAAAGTCAGCGCAGAGCATGTCAAATTGCTTCTTGAGTGAATCCTCCATTCTTACGCTAAATGTTGCTTGTGCCATTCATGTGCACCTCCTGTATTGTAATGTGAACTCAATGTGTTCTATGTGTAATTATATCCTAGCAATTGATTTTGAGCAACACATGAGCATTATTCTAAATGAGAAGTTCTACATGCAGAATATTCGGGATACCGATGGCTATCGCTGGGGCTATGGCAAGCTGCGGCGCTGCGGTACGGAGTTTATTCGACTGAACCAAGAAAAAATGCCTTATGGTATGGGCATTTCCATCGACCTTATGCCCTTTGATAATGTTCCGGATGGCAAGCTGGCAAGACGCTGGCACTTTCTGCGCTGCTATCTTTACCGTAAATTTTTTTGGTCCCGTATTGGCAAAGATACCGCCAAGCATTGGTGGCAGCGGCTGTGTTTTTGGTTGATGGATTTGGTGCCACGAGATGCTCTGGTGGCAAGCTTTAGCGGATTCATTGAGGAATGCCAAAAATATGGCAGAACCAAGCTGGTGCGCATCCTGACTTTTCCCACGCCGAAGGGGGAAGGGTTCTTTGGCTATGAGCGCCGCTGGTATGAGGAACTGGCAGAGTATCCATTTGAGGATATGCATCTGCCGGGGGCGGCAGACTATGATGGCTACTTGCAGGTCAAATACGGCAGCTATATGGAATTGCCGCCGGAAAACAAGCGAAAAGTGCATCCTATTTCCAAATTGACCTTGCTGCCAGATCAGGAGGGAGCGTCGGAAGATGCCAAAAAAGTATAGGATTGGCTACACGGATGGGGTCTACGACCTTTTCCACACAGGCCACCTGAACATGATTGAAACGGCCAAGCGTCAGTGCGACCATCTCATCGTCGGCGTGCATGGGGACGAAGTGGTGGAGAGCTACAAGCACCGCCGCCCCATCATCCATGAGGAAGGACGCCGCCGTATCCTTGCTTCCATTGCCGAGGTGGACGAGGCTGTGATTACCCGTTTCCGCGATAAGATGAAGCTTTGGGAGATGTATCATTTCGATGTGATTTTCATCGGTGATGACTGGAAAGGGACGGAGCGTTGGAACAAGTTTGAAAAAGAATTGGCCAAGGTGGGAGTGGATGTGGTCTACGTCCCCTACACCAAGGGTATTTCCACCACGGAAATTCGGGAGCGCATCATGCTGGGGGATCGGAAGAAAATCGCCATCACCATGGGAGACCCTGCCGGTATCGGCGCGGAAATCGCCGTCAAGGCGCTGGCCAAGGAAGAAATCTATCGGCAGTGCGTCCCTATTGTCATCGGTGACCGCGCCGCCTTGGAAGATGCCCTGGATTTTTGCAATCTGGATTTGAAGCTGAATGAGACCAAGGAACCGAAAGAGGCAAAAGGGCATTCGGGCACCATAGATTTCATTGATCTGGCACTGTTGAAGCCTCATGGATGGGAATACAAAAAGAATTCAGCGCTTTGCGGGGATGCATCTTTCCGGTATGTCATCAAAGCAATCGAGCTTGCTAAGGCCAAGCAGGTAGACGCAGTGGTCACAGGCCCCATCAACAAGGAATCCCTTCACATGGGTGGTCACAAGTATAGCGGTCACACGGAAATCTTTGCTGAGTATACGGATACGCCGAAATATGCCATGCTGCTGGCCAGCGGGCTTCGAGGCGACCGCAAGCTCTGCGTCATCCATGTCTCCACCCATGTTTCCCTGCGAGAGGCTTGCGAGAGGGTGAAAAAAGAGCGGGTGATAGAGGTCATCAAGCTGGCGGACAAGGGCATGAAGCTCTTGGGTTTCGAGAATCCTCGCATTGCCGTGGCAGGATTGAATCCGCATTGCTCGGAGGATGGGCTTTTCGGGTACGAGGAGGCGGATGAGATCATCCCGGCCATCGAGGAAGCAAAAGCGCAGGGCTATGACGTAACCGGCCCGGTACCTCCCGATACAGTCTTTGTCAAGAGCATGGGGGCGAATCGGATATCGTGGTTGCCATGTACCACGATCAGGGGCATATCCCCCTGAAACTCTGCGGCTTTGCCATGAACCCCATCACCAAGCAGTACACCTCCATGAGCGGCATCAACTGTACCATCGGCCTGCCGGTGATCCGCACCTCCGTTGACCATGGCACCGCCTACGGCAAGGCGG
>CALGGN010000299.1 GCA_937915915.1 uncultured Selenomonas sp.
CGGAATTAAGTACAAGCGCATTGCCGGATCTGCCGCCTGTGGCTATTGCAAAATTAGTCGATGCGTCCGCGCCGCCGTCTCTTGTGCCGATATACAGCGTCAGACCGTCTATGCCGGTATATGGCGGAGTATCTGCTGTACCTATGGATATCAGCGTACCGGCACTCTGCTCAAAGCTGTTTGCCGCGATCTGGTTCGGGTCGGGCGTAGGTGTCGGAGTCGGTGTCGGAGTTTCCGTCGGTGTCGGCGTTTCCGTCGGTGTCGTACCGGCGCACGCTGCGACCGTGCCGAGCATCAGCAACGCCAGCAGCATTGCAATCGTTTTCTTCATTTCCATTCCTCCTATCTTCGGGATTTGTTTCGTCCCGTATTTGCAAAAGCCAAAACGCACGGTACGAAAAAACCCTTTACCGAATGGTAAAAGGAATGCGCACAAATCCCCCTTGCGGAGCGATGGTACAATCAATTCCTCGTGACCCGGAAAATCTCTTTTCCCGTACCGTCCAAACCGGCAGGTTTCCTGGCTCGCGGTATCCGACGCCGCCGTCTTCCCGATTGCTCAGTGACTGCCCCTTGGGGCATGGCGGCATCAACCCGCATACAGTGACGAGATCGCACAGGCCTTTCACCTGTTTCCCTTTTACCCGACGCAACGCTTTGCGCCGGCACCGATCGCGTATTCAGTTTTCGGTTAAATTATAGTACGGTCTCCCGCCCTCTGTCAACCGCCGTGCGAAATATAATGTTATTTGTCCCTTCGTCAAACGGTGGATCGGCAGGCGTTCCGCGTTCTTGGAGTGCAGACTCGGCGCGTCAAAAGCGAAGCAAAGCACGCGCAAGCGCCTCGCCTTGCTGCCGGGCTTTTGTTTGTTTGCCAAACCCCGAACGGGATCACGATATGCATTGACATATTATATCGTATGCGATATAATTTTGATCGAGGTAAAATGAATGGAAGATCTGTTTGCCGCCCTGCGGCTGAAAAACCAGCTTTGTTTTCCGCTGTATGCGGTTTCCAATATCATCACGAGAAAGTATAAGCCGCTCTTGGATCGGCTCGATCTGACATACACGCAGTACATCGTCATGATGGTGCTGTGGGAGCAAGGGCCGGTCAACGAGAAGTTTCTGTGCGAATCTCTGTTCCTGAAATCAAACACGGTTACGCCGCTGATTCAGAAGCTCGAACGCAAGGGGCTGGTCGAAAAGAAGCGGAACAGCAGCATCATCAAAAGGCCCATGGGGTCCAGGTGCTTCAGCGGGTTGAGGGTCAGGCGGCCGGCGTTTTTCGCGGTGTCGTCCCCCAGGGCGTAGGCCACCAGCCCGTGGCTCAGCTCGTGGAGCGTGATGCACAGCAGCGCGGGGATCACCCGCAGTAAAATGTCCAGCAAATTGCTGAAATCGAACCCGTTCCAGATCTCCTGCAAGGTATTGATCGCCTTCACCCCCATAATGTCGTTATTTTACCAAACAAATCCGTAAAATACAAGAGCGAGACGGGATTTTCATCTCTTCCTCCGCCGTGGCATCATAGCAGTTCAGCTCCGAGCCGTTTTCCGCCGTTCCGATGGCAGAGCGGTCGATTGCCGCTTCATCCACGGCAGCGCCGCCGATCGCCGTCACCTGGGAAACGACCTCCACGCCGCATGCCCGCAAAAACTCCTTGCAAACTGCGCCCACAGCGACGCGCATGGTGGTTTCCCTCGCGCTGGAGCGCTCCAAGATATCCCGCACGTCCCGCCGCGCATACTTTTGCAGCCCCGCCAGATCCGCATGCCCCGGACGCGCCGCGGTCACCTTTTCCCCCGCAGGTTCGCCAAAGACCGCCATGCGATCCGTCCAGTTTTCCCAGTCGCGATTCCTCACGGAAAGAGTGATCGGACCGCCCAGCGTTTCCCCAAAGCGGACACCCGACAGGATTTCCGCTTGATCTCTCTCGATCTTCATGCGCCCGCCGCGCCCGTACCCCTGCTGACGGCGTGCCAGATCTCTGTCAATGGATTCCTTGCGAAGCCGAAGCCCGGCAGGGATACCTTCCAATATGGCGGTCAAGCAGGGGCCGTGTGATTCCCCTGCCGTCAAAAAACGCAATTCGCTCATAGATGCACCTCTTTTCCCGGAAAGCCTTGCAAATCATGCCCCGCTTCCGCGGATGTATCTATGCTAGAGAGCGTTAGAATTTCCCGAAGGGAAAGCCCTTACGCTCTCTGCATATACCGCGGGCGATTTGTTACAAGATAAAAATTTCACTGCTCGCGAGTATAGTTTATGCTATCACCCACAAGAAATCAAGTCCTATCTTCTTTTTCCGTGATCGCATAAATGTGCAGCGTCAGCTCGCAATCCAGCCTATCGCCCTTCTTCCTGACCTCCATTTCCCGAAAAGCCATGAACCGCTCCGCCGCTTGCAGCTGTTCCAGAAAATCGATGAGCTGAAAGTACTGGCACGTCAGCCTCAGGTGGATGGGAAGATATTCCAGTTCCCTCTCCTGCCGGACTTCCGCAGGAACGATTTCCTGCAGCAGGATATCGTGATCCAGTGCGCATTGCTGCAACATCCCAAGAAACCGCCCCTGCTCCAGGGAATCCGGCAGCGCATGGTCCGCCCGTTCCCTTTGCTTTCCCAAGTCTTCCATGTATTTGGGGAAGTCGGGATGCCCATTCATAAAGTTCACGATTTCCGCAGACCGCTTGGCATCCATCTCAGTTTCCACGCGCAATGCCTCGCTCCGCTCGCAAAGGGAAAGATGTATCGTATGCCAAAAAAGTCCCACGGCCATTACGCATCCGGCAGCGATCAGCAGAAATTCCCCCCTGTGGGACAAACGAAAATGACGCATGAAAAACACTCCTGACTCAATGGTAGCGAAGCTGCAAAGAAAAATCGATTCTGCCGTCATTTTTCCCCTTTTCGGATTCTGCCTTTTTCAACAAAGGGCCATCCGGAAAGAAATCCCGATCCTCTTCAAATTGTTTCAAATAAGCGGACAACGCATCATAGTCCAAGGCTTCTCCCTCAATTGCCAGCAGATTCTGCCCGGAAATCCGGACCTCCTTCAGCCAGGCCCCCTCCTTCGTGAGACTTCCCAAATGCACCAGAATACCGCTTCCCGGAATGGAATGCTCCGAAAGTCTTGCGAGGATCCCCTGCTTCCGTTCTATGAACTTCTTATTTTGTTCCGCAGCTTCCTTTTTCTTTGCATCCGGCTGGAGCATGGCAAACTGGTTCCGCTGTTCCTCCAGCCTTCCCTGCTCTCTGTTGAGTTCCGCCAAATCCCACACCAGACAGCTTGCCATGGCAAAGACTGCCACGATGGCAGCGGTGAGTTCCACAGCGTGCCAGTTCCATAGATCCGCGCTTTCCCTGCCCTTCAGAAAATTCGGGTACGCCATATCCGGGAAGCACAGACCGCATGCGGCATAGAGCGCCTGCCATCCGCCATCCGCAAAGAAATCCGGATCAACGCCATCCGCGGCATGAAAATGCCTTCCCCCAAGCATCACTTCCTGTCCTCCGTAAATACCTCTTTCCGGGCCGTGTGCCGGCATCATCGTCAATGTGTTGAGGTTCAGGTCATTCTGCCGCCAGGCTCTGCCCCATCTTTCCGCAGTCTCCGATCGGATGGCCATGATTTCAATGCCGCCTTCCGGTTCCATGCGATAATCCGAAAAGAACTCCTGCCCCGCCAGTTCCTCCCTTCCTGCCAGTTCCCAGTGCACCATGGCATCCAGCTCCTTTTGGGGCATGTCAGGCACCTCAATCCGATCCGAAAGAACATCCGCCGCGGGAAGGCACACGGAGAAGACAGGCAAGCCCTCTTCCCCTTGCTTTTTCCATGCCAGCATCGCCCTTTCCGCCAGTTCTTCCTCGATGGAAATCCCCTTCTCGCAGCCGATGGGGAAAAGCAGGCAATTCCCGATCTCCCATCCATTTTCATTTCTCGCAAGCTGCACCAGATATCCAATCTGCGCCGCATAGGACACGCCCACGGCGCTGTTCACCTGCTTCCCGAATACCTGCCTGAGCTTCTCCTCCGCCCTTTTAGGGAAGTCTTCCCGACCAAACATAGCGCTCCCCGCCCTCCGTCGTTTTTTTTGTCAAATAGCCCCGTACCCTCATGTAAAGGACACGCCCTGATTTCTTATGCTGCTTCTCCGCCCGTACGAGCAGGAAAATCCTCTCCCCTGCCTTGCGGATATAGGATGCGGTCTGCACGCCCTGGAACTCGATGCCGTCCAGCTGCTTTGCCTCACCGTCCTCCAGTGTTCGGCAGAAGTCTGCATCCTGTTCCATCTGCACGGAAAGCTGTTCCAATCGGTTTTCCGCAATCTGCCGCAGCATCTTCTCATTCTGGAACATTCCCGCCTTTTCCACGCTTGACCTCACGGTATACAGCAAGGTCATGCCAAAGATCAGGAGCATTCCCAGCGCACAAAGCCCCACAAAGGATGCCATGCCCCTTTCATCCGTCTTCGTCATCCGCCATCTCTGCCTTCTTCTTCCTTGCCATTTCCGGGAGAAAGACATCCGCATATAAATCGAAATAATGCCATGTGATCTTGCTGTATCCTTTCACCTCAACCCGAAGCATACAGTTTGGCTTCAATTTTCCGCGAAAGCACCTGAGTCCCGTATGTCCCCACATATTGTCGCCGGTCAGCGGAAGATGGTAGCCCATCTCGTAAATTTTGGAAGCATCTGCGCTATCGGGCATTCTGGCCTCATAGGAATACGACTGCTGCATATCCTCCGGACCGTATACTGCCGGAAATATGCGAAAATTCCCTTGCATCCACTCCTCACCGGAAAGATTCACCCGGTAGGCTGTCTGGAGATGTCCGGTGACGCGCTCCATCACGGTGCGCATCTCCTCCTGAAGCACCCAGTCTGCCATTTCATACAGATACATCTTTGCGCCCCAGATCAGAGTGCAGGCCATGCTGCCCAGCAAAATCGCCAGGATCGGCAAGGAAACAAAAATCTGCAGCAAGGCATAGCCGCGTTCATCCAATTTCCCGATTCTTCTTTTCACGCCGCATCAACCGTTCCATTCTGATAGATTCCGATCTGCTGCCAAACGTCCATGTCACAACAGCGCTTGCATGCCACATTGCAGCCCCGTCTTCCTCGACGACGGCCTGCACCTCATAGCTTCCCCCCTGCTGGGACAGATCCTCCGGCAGCCCCAGCCACTCATAGCTGCCTGCATGCAGCTCCCCTTCGAATTCGGCCGCCTCCAGATAATCCAGTTCCGACTCCGCAAGATAGATTGCTGTCGTCTGCAGCGCGTTTTCCTGCCGCAGCTGGGCAGATATCCGATACATGTGCATGCAGCCCGCCATCGCCGCCAAGATACAGGCAAGCATAAGCGCATCCATCCAGAGGAGGCCGCGCTCTTCCCGGAGAAATCCGCGCCCCCTCATGAACTTCGATCGACACGGATACGCCCGATGGCATCAATGACAATTTTGCGCCGCATCTGATTCACTCCCTTCCATGTCAAGTAAAACGTTCCCATCGTCCGATCGAGGAGATCCCCGTCCTGCGTAAAGCGGAGCCGATACAGCGTTGAGCTGTATGCCCCGATCCCCTTCCTGAAATAATGCCTCTCGCCCTTCTCCTTCGGAAAGTACCGGATTTCATAGTACGTTTCCTCAATCCTGATCTCCGGCGGGCTGTCCAGGGTATCCTCCAGCGGCATCCCATCATTGTAGTAAACAGCGGTCCTTGTCATCTCCTGCACCCATCGGATATCCGCGGCCAGACGCTGCACTTCGTAATCCAGCATGGCATTTCTCCAGAATGCCATGAATTTTGGCACCGCTGCCGCCGACAGCAGGAACAGCAAAAAAAATGCGATGCAGCAGCGAAAGAGCAGGATGCCACTCTGCCCCAAGCTTCCTTTTCTCATATCATTTCCAGATACCATTTCACGATCTGCTCCCCATACAGCATGGCAAAAAAAGCGCCTAAAGACAAGAAGGGGCCAAAGGGCATCTCTATCCCTGAATTCCTTCGATAGAAGAACACACATATCCCAAACAGGCTGCCCAGAAAAAAGGCGATCATCAAGGCCATCAGCCCCGCATCCCACCCCAGCCATAGCCCAAGCACCCAGCAAAGCTTCACATCGCCGCCCCCCATGCCCCCACGGCTTGCCCGGCGGATCAGCAGCATCAGCCCTCCCAGGAAGAAAGCCGCCGCCAGACCCTCCGCCATGCTCCACAACCCGCAGGACAGAGCGGACAGAAAGCCGCTGATGCCCATGGGAATCAGAAAGCGGTCAAAAATCATGCCGTATCGGATATCCAATGCGCTCAGGAAGAGCAGGAAGCCGGAAAAGAGCATCGCAGAAAAGAACTCCGGCCCCAGTCCAAAGCTTCCGTACAGGAGCGGGACTACCATCGGAAACCCGACAGCTGCAAACTTCCATTCCCTTGCCAGCAAGTTCCATCGGAACCCGTCCTTCAACTCTTCCATCACATACCTACCTTCCGAACTCCCCGGCCGTGTGCCCCTCGCACATCGCGCGGGTTAGCTTATTGGGAGAAGTGCCTGTGGTTCCAATTGAATAGGAAGTGTCATCCACGACAACCGGATCCCCATCCTTCAGATAGCAAGTCCCCTTTGGAGGTTTCAGCTTGCCCAGATCCATGACGTATGGGCTCAAATCGTTGATGTCCTCCGGCGCCTCGCCTTTCTCGATCTCGTACATCGTGATCGCCGCATCAAGCGCCGCCAAATCCGACTGCACCTTTGCCGTATTCGCCAGACTGGTCGCATTTGCAAATCTGGGTACCGCAAAGGATGCAATGATCCCCAAGATGGTAACCGTGATCAGCACTTCCAGCATCGTAAACCCGCGTTCACCCAAGCCTCTCATTTTCATCCTCCTCGTCCATGGAATCACGTTCTTTTATCCCGCATCATATTCTCTCTTTGCACCTCCCCGCTGCCTGGAATTAAGGAAGCACTGATTAATTCCCTTTTGCCATTGCCGAGTCTTTTTCTGTCATGCTGCGTCAGATGCCGTTCGACGTAGCTCTGCCCTAAAGGACTAGCTGCGCGTCGCTACGACTTCACGGCATCTTTCTTGCCTGACAGAAAAATCCTTCGACAATGACAAAAGCTCATTTAATCAGCGTTTTCCTTGAGCTTCACGCCTCCTTTCAATTTTATTGTGGACATTTGTCCTCTATCAATATACCATTCATCAGATAATAAAACAAGCAAAACTTCATAATTTGTATTTATACCAAAGACACCATCCACAAAATCGGCATAAAAAAACTGCCACACGCAGCATCCACACTGCGTGCGGAATACGCAAAACTGAAAAAGGGCTGACAGAATATGATGCCGCTATCCAGCGCCTTGCCGACAAAAGCAGGAATGAAATCTTGTTCAAGAAGCGCCTGCCACGCTGGCTGACACGCTACTAAATTTCCAGCATAGCAAAAAGCCTTTTTGCCACAAAAAAAGACACCAGACTTGACACTCGCTGGAGTGAGCAATCTGGTGCCCAAGATGAGGTTATGCGTGATGAAGAACATCTGTATATTGGCTGAGGCAAATAACTTCCATATTATACCGAGGGGAAGATAAAAAAAGTCCCGATAGGTCTGGACCTATCGGGAACATCCTCTCTGATGTTATGCAGATTTTTCTTGCGCCAATTCTTTTACCTGATCTAATGTCAATCCAGCGTACAGTGCAATCTTTTCATCGGTCAATTCGCCATCTTCTAACATACGGATCGCCATCCTTTTACGTTCCATCAACGCTGCCTCTTTCCGCATATCCTCCATCGCTTTGCACATAGTAGCCACTCCCTTCTCATCCTGCTTGAAATATCTCACCCTATCAGCCAGAATTTTATAGTGCATATCATCGGGATTCGTGCAACGGAAATCGTGCATCAGCAATCCCAATGGCGTATTATCCTCAACCTCACTGTTGACGTAAACAATATGCAGTTTATCGTCAAACAACACAGGTCCATCTTCGTCCATATAATAGCGGTCAATCCTATAAATCGGCTTATTCCGATGCAGCACATCCAATTCCGTGATGAACACCACGAAAATCTCCGGAAGATCCTCAACATCCTCTCCTGCGAAGACGGAATTTGCATCCAAGATGCTGCCGTGATATCTGGCCCTCTTTGCACCCGCGCCTCGACTATCTCTTTGAACTTCGACATTGACTTTATGCTTGCTTTTCTCGTCTAGTGCCACCACATCCAGCCTCAAGCTCCTGCCCTGCAGGTTCTTGATGGTGGATTGAGTTGTCACGCGCTGCACGGACAACTTGACAGGAAGAATAATATCCAGCATCAGCTTCATTCCATCTATATTATCTTCGAGGCATTTGGTCAAGAAATCATCGTCCAGCAAGCGGAAATTCTTGATGCGCTCCAAGTCCTCCAAATGCTGTTTCTCACGCTCGGGCATCGTCTCACGCTCCTCTGTTACCTATATCATACTCAAATCTAGCAGAATTTTCAAGGGATTTGCATGCCAAAAGACTGTCACACACAGTATTGGCACTGTATGCAGCAGTCTTCTATCCCGTGATGGTCCCTACGCCAAAATACGGCGCGCGTTTTCCAAATCCTGTTTCAGCTGTCCCACAAGCATCTCCGCCGAATCGAATTTCTGCTCGCCCCGCAGCCGTTCCACAAAGCCGACCTCGATGAATTCATCATAAATATCCTGCGCGAATCTGTCGATATGGACCTCCATGCGGATCTTCCGTTCTCCTGCAAAGGTCGGGTTGTTTCCGATGTTCGCCATTCCGATGTATGGCTCATCTCCCACGCGCACCCGTACCGCATAGGCGCCTTTGGGGAGCATCGCCTGCGTTTCCGGTATCTCCAGATTTGCCGTTGGAAAGCCGATGGTCCTGCCGCGTTCATCGCCATGCACGACCTGTCCGCGATACACGAAGCAGCGGCCCAAAAATTCATTGACGAGCGCAAGCCGCCCTTCCGCAATCAGGATCCGCACCCGCGTACTGCTCACCGGGCGTTCATGGCGCATTACGGCCGGACAGACCTCTGCCGTGAAGCCGAATTCCCTCCCGTGCTCCATCAAGGTCTTGCCCGTGCCTTTTCCCTCAAACCCGAAGGTGAAATTCGGCCCGGTCACGACGTGCACAGGCGCCATCCGCTCCTGCAGGAGGCGCAGAAAATCCTCCGGCGACAGCACGGAAAGCTCCTTGGAAAAGGGAATATCCACCAGCAGATCCACACCCAGCTCCTGCACGATCTCCCGGCGGAGCGCCGGGCAGCCAATCGAAAGCGGCTGCCTTTCGGGGGCCAGGACAGACAACGGATGATTGCTGAATGTGAGCACCGCGGCAGTTCCCCGCTCCGTGCGGGCAAGCTCCACTGCATGGCGGATAATGCTTTGATGCCCGATATGCACCCCGTCGAACATCCCCAAAGCCACCGATATCCTCGGACAGCCCATGGGGATATCCTTCAAATCCTTAATTACTCTCATCGATTTTCTTTTCCCAATATACCTTCACAGGAGAAACCATCTGTTCCTTCCTGTCAAAACGTCCGATTCCCAGAAAAGTCCCCTCCGCGTAGACACGGAGCTTCCCCGTCTCCGCCTCAAAACGCCTGTCATGTGTCGGCAGTCCGTTGCAAAAGGCATGTTTCCGTTCCCGCGCCAAATCATAGCGCGGAAGGGAAAGCAGGAATCCGTCCGGGGCAAGCAGCGCATTCTCGCCAAGAGCCTGCAGCTCCTCCAAGGTCAGAGCGTCCTCCAAGCGGAACCCTCCGACGCGCGTGCGAAGCAAGAATCCCATGGCTGACGGCAGCCCCATGGCCTTGCCGATATCCGTGCAAAGCGTGCGGATATAAGTGCCTTTGGAGCAGGTCACATCCAGCAGGAGCACAGGGCATGGCCCTTTTCGCATCTCCAAGAGGGAAAGCCCCCGGACCTCCACCTGCCGCGCGGGGATGTCAACTTCCACATTCCTTCTGGCCAGATCACAGGCACGCTTTCCATCCAGCTTGATCGCCGAAAAGTTCGGCGGCACCTGCCGGATATGTCCGGTAAACTTCCGAAGCGTGCGCTCAAACTCCGCCGGCTCCGGAACTTCCATATGGTCGCGCCGCTCCGTCACATTTCCCGTGTCGTCTCCGCTGTCCGTGGAGAATCCGAGCAGCATCTCGGCACGATAGGATTTGTCGCAGTCCGCAAGATATTCCACGAACCTTGCAGCGCGCCCGACAGCCACCGGCAGAACGCCTGCCGCTGCGGGGTCGAGTGTCCCGGCATGTCCTACGCGCTTGATGCCAAGGCATCTGCGCACCGCCCCCACCATATCATGGGATGACATGCCGGGCGGCTTCAAAAGATTCAGGAACCCATCCTTCATCCCTGCTGCTCCCCGTCCATTGCCCGGTTGATTGCATCTATGATTGCGGCCTTGGCCTGCGCAAAGGGCATGTTCAGCGTGCAGCCTGCCGCGCGGATATGTCCGCCGCCGCCAAAGGACGTGGCAATTTTGCTCACATCCGTTCCCTTGGAGCGCATACTTGCGCGGCAGACATCCTTTTCCTTGCACTTCAGCAGCAATGCCACGTCCACGCCCTCGATCACGCGCACCATATCGATGAAGCCTTCCGTGGATTCAATCTCGGCAGACAATCCTTCATCCAGAAACAATCCCACTGCCTGTCCTCCATGAAAGATCTCCATGGTATCCAACGCCTTTGACATGGCCTTCACAACGGTATAGGTCTTCTGCTCCATCGCCTCGGAAATGATATTCGGCTCAACGCCGTATTCCATAAGTTCCGCTGCAGCCCTCATCGTAAAGGGTTTCGTATTCGCAAAGCTGAAGAATCCGCAGTCCATCGCAATGCCCGTATAGATGCACATGGCGCTTTCCTTTGTGAACGGGACGCGCAGTTCCTTCGCCAGTTCGTATACGATCTCGCAGGTCGCCGCCCTCGCGGCATCCAGATACAGCCTGCGCCCCTCGCCGTCATTCGATATATGGTGGTCAATATTCAGGATCGGCGCATCGGTCAGCTCGCCTGTCCTCCCGATGCGGTCCGGCACAGTGTCCAGCACCACCAGCAGATCCGCCGTCATCTTTTCCGTCGGTCGTTCGATTTGATCGACTCCCGGCAGAATCGAAAAATTGGATGGTATATCATCATCAATGAAAACCCGGACTTCCTTGCCCATATCCCGAAGCACATGCATCAGCCCCAAAGTGCTCCCGATTGCATCGCCGTCAGGGTTTTCATGGGCGGTCAGCACGAGTTTCTGCGCACTTCTCAGTGCCTCCGCCGCCTCTGTCAGTATCAGGTTCATAATTCATTCTCTTCTTTCTTCTGCTCATCCCTTTTGATCTTCAGCAGCAATTTCTGGATATGCGCGCTATAGTCAAGGGATTTGTCCAGTGCAAAGGAAATCTCCGGCGTGAAGCGCAATCGGATCCGTTTGCCGATCTCCCTGCGGATGAATCCAAGGGAACTCTGGAGCCCTTGCCAGGACTCCTTCACCTGCTCATCCCCGCCCATGATGCTCACATAGACCTTCGCTTCCCGCAGATCTCCCGTGACCTCCACTTGGGTGACCGTCACGAAGCCGATGCGGGGATCTTTAAGCTCCTGCAGGATCATCTGGCTGATTTCCTGCTTGATCAGCTCCTGAAGCTTTTCCACACGAAGCTGGCTCATACTTTTCTCCTCTATTCCTCTGAACTCTGCGCCTGCTGTGCCTCATGGGCCGCAGCCTCCTCTGCGCGGCGTGCCGCGGCAGCCTTGTTCGCTTCCGCAATGGAAGTCTCTACCTCTTCCATGGTATATGCCTCAATGATATCGCCTTCCCGGAAGTCGCGGAAATCCACGATGGAAATACCGCATTCGTACCCTGCGGCAACCTCCTTGACTTCATCCTTGAAGCGGCGCAGCGAGTCGATCTCGCCGTCGAAAATCTCAATGTTGTCACGAATAATGCGGATCTTGGAGTTATTGAAGATCTTGCCCTCCAGCACATAGGAACCCGCCACGAGAGCCTTGGAGAACTTCATGACCATGCGAATCTCCACGCGGCCCTGCACGACCTCCTTGAACTTCGGCGCAAGCATGCCGGACATGGCAGCCTTCACATCGTTGAGGGCATCATAGATGACGCGATAGGTGCGGATATCGATTTCTTCCGCATCCGCCACGCGACGCGCATTCGCATCCGGCCGCACATTGAACGCAATGATGAGCGCATTGGAGGCAGATGCCAGCATGACATCGGACTCATTGACCGCGCCGACGCCCGAATGCACGATGCTCACGCGCACCTCGTCGTTCTTGTTGAGGGCCAGCAGAGAGCTGTTGAGCGCCTCCACGGAGCCCTGCACGTCTGCCTTGACCACGATATTGAGGTCTTTGATGCTGCCCTCCTGGATCTGCTGGAAGAGATCATCCAGCGAAACCTTCTTGGAGCGGATCAACTGCGTGCGCTGGCGCTCGATGCGGTGCTCCGCAATGGATTTCGCCTGCTTCTCGTCCAAGACGGCAAAAATATCCCCTGCCGCGGGAACATCGTTCAGTCCAAGCACCTCCACCGTTCCGCGGCCCTTGTCCAGCTGCGCCTCGATGACGACGCCCCGCGCCTCACGGTTCGGGTTTGCCTTGAGCTCCTGCACCTCTGCGACCAGCAGGATATTTTCCAGCAGCTCATTGATGCCGATCTGCTTCTTGGCAGAGACCGGAACCATGATATTGTCGCCGCCATATTCCTCTGGCACCAGCCCATGCTCCATGAGCTCCTGTATCACGCGGTCCGGGTTCGCGCCCGGCTTGTCGATTTTGTTGATTGCGACGACAAGGGGAACACCTGCGGCTTTGATGTGGTCGATGGCTTCGTCGATGCTGCCCACGATCTTCACGGAAGCAATGAGGTCCAGGTATTCCGTGCGAAATTCATCGTCATCCATGATCTCTATGGTCTCCGTCTCGGAGGCAGTATGAGGGGAGGCGGCGACGATGTCCTCGGCTTCCTGGGTGCCGCGGAGCCTGACGCCCGCCGCGTGGAAGGCCCGGGCGAGCCTGGGCAGGAAAGCGGGGGCGATATCCCGGTGGATGAGGACGGTCTCCACCGCGTTGCAGGCGGCGGTGTACTGGGTCTTGGCGTCCAGGAGGACCTGGACCGCCATTTCCTCGTCGACGTCTTTATCCACATAGATGTGGCAGATGCCGTCCGCGTGTCCCATGACCGGGATCTTTGTGTGGTTCATGATGTACTGCACGAACTGGTTGGAACCGCGGGGGATGAGGAGGTCGACGTCCTCCTCGCACTGCAGGAGCTCGTCGATCTCGTTGTGGAGCTCCGCCTGCAGCAGGCAGGAGGCGGGAAGCCCGGCGGTGACGGCGGCGTCGTGGATAATGGAGAAGAGCGCGCGGTTGGTGCGCACAGTCTCTTTGCCGCCCTTCAGGATCGCGCAGTTGCCGCTCTTGAGGCAGAGCGTGGAGATCTGCACCAGCGCGTCGGGCCTCGCTTCAAAAATGACGCCGATGACGCCGATCGGCACGCTGATGCGGGTGAGGACGAGGCCCGCGTCCAGCTCCCGCTTCAGGAGGATCCGTCCGATCGGATCCGGGAGCGAGACCAGCTGCTCGATTCCCTTGCAGACATCGCCCAGCTTATCCTCATTGAACCGGAGCCGCTTCATCACGGCCTGTGCAACGCCGTCTTCCTCCGCGGCTCTGCAGTCCTCTGCGTTGGCCGCGAAGATCTCCTCTTTGCGGGCGGTCAGTTCCTCTCCGATCAGTCGCAGCGCCGCGTTGCGCGTGTCATTGGAGGAAGCCGCCAGCACCGGCGCATCCAGTTTCATTTTCCTCGCTTCTTCACGGATGTTCATTCTGATTTTTTCCTCCTCCTTACATGCGCGTTTTGGCGTGTTAACCGACATACCGGCCAGCTTTCAGCTGGTCACACTTGTCTCCCTGAAGCGAGCATTTTGCTTCAGATGCCCGA
>CALGGN010000300.1 GCA_937915915.1 uncultured Selenomonas sp.
GCCTGTTAATTCCGCTTTCATGCGCGCAATTTCATCCATAATGGACTGGGAAAATGCTGCCAGCGCTTCTTTGTCCTTGGGGTTGCCCTCAAAACGCATAGGTTCCCCGTAGGCAAGCTTGAGTTTGGGAAACAGGCTCCCTTTGGCAAAGACGCGATGGGTGCCAACAATAGCCGCAGGCGTGATCGCGGCTCCCGTCATGGCTGCGATCAGCCCCACACCGGCCTCAGCCTTCTTCATCTTTCCATCTCTGCTGCGGGTGCCCTCCGGGAATACCCCCAGGCAATGGCCATCTTTCAGCACCTGTACCGCAGTCTTGATTGCGCCGCGGTCCCCAGCGCCGCGCTTGATGGGAAACGCATGGCAGCGCCGTATCGCAGCACCGAAGATCGGATGCTCGAAGAGCTCCTGCTTTGCCATATAGCTCACAATGCGCGGGCAAAAGCAGCCCAAAAAAGGCGGATCCCAGTTGCTCATATGGTTTGCGGCGAGAATGAGCGCCCCGTCCTTCGGCACATGGTCCGTCCCACGGACCTCGGCACGGAACAGGATGCGGAAATAGATTTGAAAGATGACCTTCAGGATTGCGTACAACATCCCATCACCTGCACATTCCCAAAATCTTCTCCACGACCTCATCAATGGAAAGGTTCGTGGTATCCAAGAGCACGGCATCCTCCGTTTGCACCAGCGGCGAGATCTCGCGCTCACTGTCAGCCTTGTCGCGTGCCGCAATATCCCTCTGAATTTCCGCCTCGTTCACATCGTAGCCTTTTTCCCTCAGTTCCTTGCAGCGGCGCCGTGCCCTTTCCTCCACGGAAGCCGTAAGAAAGATCTTCACATCCGCATTCGGCAGCACGTGGCTCGCAATATCCCTGCCATCCATGAGCACCGCGCCCCGCTCCGCCATCCTGCGCTGGAGCACGACCAGCTTCTCCCGCACAGGCCCGAGTTTTGCGACCTGGGATACGATCTTATTGATGTCCGGCGTGCGGATCTCTCCCGTCACATCCTGCCCATCCACGAATACCTTTGTCTTTCCGTCCGCATATTGCAGATCCACCAGGATATCCGGCACCACGGACAGGATGAGCTCATCCGTCACGGGCTGTTTCTGCTGCAAGGTTTTCCATGCCACCGCACGATACATAGCTCCCGTATCGATATAGGTATAGCGCAGCCGCCTTGCCGCCAGCTGCGCCACCGTGCTCTTGCCCGCCCCTGCGGGACCGTCAATGGCTACCACATACTGTTTCATCTTCACTCACCTCAAAATTTCGTAATACTTATCTTTGACAAAAATTTTAAATTTACCTTCGCTTCGCTTGGTAAATCCTGAATCCGTGAAACTCGAACACTGTCCGTCCCCCTTTGGGGGCGGGGGACCGCCATCGGCGGTGGTGGGGGGACAATGTGTCAATGAATGCAGTCTCCTACCGTAAAATCGTCACCCCCACCACCATCTTCGATGGTTCCCCGCCCCCAAGGGGGCGGACATAGCAAGTACATCATACATCCATCCAGTTTCACGGATTCAGGTAAATATTAACGGCTTCCGGTATAACTGAGTGTAGTATAAAATGCAGGATAGGAAATATCCACACAATCCGGGCGCTCGATCGTGACGCCTTTTCCTGCGGCGCCAAAGACCGCAAGGGACATGGCCATGCGATGATCGTCCCCCGATTTGCATGTGTCCTTCCTGATATTCTTGCCTCCATGAATCACCAGCGTATCTGCGTCGGACTCGAAAGCCCCCGGCATCAGCCGATTGTATTCATCGGTAATGGCCTGCAGCCGGTCGGTTTCCTTGACGCGCAGCTCCCCTGCCCCCGTGATGACGGTATCGCCTTTCGCAAAGGCTGCAGCCACCGCAATCACAGGAATCTCATCGATGAGGCGCGGCATCATTTCCGCGCCGAATGCCGTCCCGTGCAGCTCGGCGGAAACCACGTGGATATCCGCCGCTCGTTCCCCGCCGCTCGTGCGCACATTGCGGCATTCAAATCTTGCTCCCATGCGCTCCATGACATCCAGAATGCCGGTCCGCGTCGGATTGATGCCCACATTCTTCAGCACCACATCGCTGTCCGGCAGAATGGACGCCAGCACCAGCCAATAGGCAGCAGAGCTGATATCCCCCGGCACATGGATTTCCTGCGGCGCTCGATATTCCTGCACCGGACGGATCGTCACGCTGCTCCCCTGCCGGATGGTCGGCACGCCGAAAGCTTCCAACATACGCTCCGTATGATCACGGGAAACAAACGGCTCATGCACCGTGGTTTCACCCTCCGCGTACATACCCGCCAGCAGGATTGCGGACTTGACCTGCGCGCTAGCAACGGGCATCTCATAGGAAATACCTTGCAACGGCTTTTCCGCAGGCAGGATTGTGATGGGCAGCAGTTTATTTCCTGCGCGCCCCGCAATCTTCGCGCCCATCTCGGAAAGCGGCTGGATCACTCTCCCCATGGGGCGGCGGCAAAGAGAACTGTCGCCGGTAAACGTGACCAGAAACGGCTGCGGCGCAAGAAGCCCCATCAGCAAGCGGAGCGTCGTGCCGGAATTCCCCGCATCCAAAATGCCTGCAGGCTCTTTCAGGCCATGCAGCCCAAGACCCGTCACGCAGATCTCATCTTTTCCATCGTCCTCCACCGTAACCCCCATGGCTCGCATGCACGCCGCCGTGGAAAGACAATCCTGCCCTCGCAGAAAATTGGTGACATGCACCGGCGTACTTCCCAAACTTGACAACATAATGCTGCGATGGGAAATGGACTTGTCGCCCGGTATCTCGATTTCTCCCCGCAGTCCATGCACGCGTGGGACGATTTCCCTTTTTTTATCCATTCTGCACCCCTTCCATTGCGCTCCACTGTCCGGCAGCAGCTCCCATGGAAAATGCCGCCTGCAGATTATAGCCTCCGGTGAACGCATCCACATCCACCACCTCGCCTGCAAAATACAACCCTTTCACCAGCTTCGATTCCATGGTCTTCGGCTGGATCTCCTTCACGGAAATGCCGCCGGAAGTCACGATAGCCTCTGCCATCGGTCTGGTCCTTGAAATCGTCAACGTCATGTGTTGTATGGTTTCCCCAAGCCTCCGCCGTTCCTCCTGCGTGATCTGATGGATGGGCTTGTCTGCGTCCAGATACGCAAGGTCCAGCACGATGGGGATGAGTTTGCCCGGCAGGAGATCATGCAGGCCGTTCTTGGCCTGCTTCCTGATGTATTTCCCGAAGTCTCGGCAGATCCTTGCATCCAACTGCTCCGGCGTGAGCGCGGGCTTCAAATTGATGGAAACCTCCACAAAATGCCCTGCATCCAGTTCCTGCGCTGCTCTTCGGCTCAGGGACAAAATCAAGGGACCCGATACGCCGAAATGCGTGAACAACATCTCCCCGAACAGCTCCTGCAGCCGCTTTCCCTCGGAAAAAAGCGCCACCTTCACATTGCGCAGGGAAAGCCCCTGCGCCTCCTTCGGCCATTCTTCCTCGGTCTCCAAGGGAACGAGCGCAGGAAGCAATTTCGTCACCGTATGGCCAAGACGCTCCGCCATCGGATAGCCATCCCCGGAAGAACCGGTTCCCGGATAAGAAGCGCCTCCTACGGCCAATATGACCGCGTCCGCGGATTCTACCGTCCCATCTTCCAGCCGGACACCGCAGATGGCTTGCGTTTGCCGCATTTTCCCCGGTTTCGTCGGGCTTCCCTCGGACTCCCGTGGCAGAGCCTCCGCCCATAATGCCGTGACACGCGCTTTAGTACGGATCTTCACGCCTAACAGGTGCAGCCGCTCCAGCATCGCCTGCACCACATCTGCGGCCTTATCGCTCCGGGGGAATACCCGGTTCCCACGCTCCACCTTCGTCGGCACGCCCGCCTCTTCAAAAAAACGGATCACATCCTGCTGGTCAAATGCACGCAGACTGCTGTTCAGAAAAGCTCCGTTGCCCTGGATGTTGCTCAGGATTTCCTGCAGATCAGCGGCATTCGTGATGTTGCAGCGTCCCTTGCCCGTGATGCTCATCTTGCGCCCTACGCGGTCCATGCGTTCCAGGAGCAGCACTTCCGCCCCATATTCTGCCGCCTTGACCGCAGCCATCATCCCTGCGGGACCTCCCCCTACGACAATGATCCGCTTCATCGCTTTCCTTCCTCATCTGCCATGCCTGCCAATGCTCTGAGCTTCGCTAATTCCGATTCCGTGAGCTCCCGATGACGGCCCCGTGCAAGCTCTCCCAGTTCCAGCCCCGCAAAGCGCACGCGCTCCAGCCGGCGCACATCGCAGCCCACGGCCGCAAACATGCGCCGCACCTGACGATTGCGCCCTTCATGGATTGTGACCTCCACTTGGGAAAATCTGCCTTTCTCCGGCAGCATACGCACCTTGGCGGGGGCAGTCATGCCATCCTCCAGCGGTACCCCCTCCCGGAGCATTTTCAGCTTATCCTCGGTCAGCGCGCCGTCCACCTTCGCAAGATAAGTCTTTTCCACTTCATATTTCGGATGCAGAAGGCCCTGCATCAGCGCGCCGTCATTCGTAATCAGCAGCAGGCCTTCCGTCTGATAGTCAAGCCTCCCCACCGGATAGACTCGCGCACGCACCTCCGGCAGCAAATCCAGCACGGTCTTTCTGCCGCGGCCGTCCTTGGCTGAAGACAAGCAGCCCTTGGGCTTATTGAGCAGGAAATATACCCTTCGCTCCTGCCTGCCGATGGGTCTTCCGTCCACGGCGATCTCATGCAGCGCCGCATCCCATTTCGTTCCAAGCTCCGTGACCACCCTGCCGTCCACGGACACCCGCCCTGCCAGTATCATCTGCTCTGCGGCACGCCGCGAAGCAATGCCCGCGCCGCTGATGATTTTTTGCAGTCTCTCCTCCATGCTTCACCGCCTCATATGTGAAAAATTTCCCGCATCATGTTCCATACGACAAGGAAAAAGGATTTTTGCTCGATGGATTCCATCGCTACCAGAGGAGTCGATGCAACTTGCTTGCCGTCCAGCATCACGCGCAGCGTTCCCTCTGTCTCCCCTTCCTTAATGGGCGCACGGACATGCTCCGGCAAATCGCAGACGATCTCGTAAGCCACATCGCCCTCTTTGAATTCCGGCACGATGACATCCTCTGCCGCAGCCACTGGAAGGCTTTTATTCCTGCCGGACTGGAC
>CALGGN010000301.1 GCA_937915915.1 uncultured Selenomonas sp.
CATCCAATTTTCAGGTGCTTCTGTGAAACTGGCATATCTGTTTCACGGATTCAGGGGCAAATAAACCTTTGGCCGCAACTACCGTTAAAGGAGCACTCCCGCATCGGAGCAACCCCCAGCACTGCATCTAGGAGTTCATCCAAGGGTTGAATGGCCTCCCTCTGGTCGTGGGTTAGAGCCAGCTCGCAAAGTTCCTCCATCAGCTTCGTGTAATGGTGATAAACCTCCCTAGAGTCAATGCATCCCTCTGCTCTGCCGCAAGGAATTACTGGATGAATTTTGGGGTGCAATTTCTCTTTCGTGATAAAGTCAAAGAGTTTTTGCACCTCAACATCCTCGCCAGAGTTTAGCACCATCAGCGTGCCCACACTAAGCCCCGCCGCCTGCATGGCGCGAATGTTTTCCAAAATTTTTTCAGCGGTAGGTTCTCCCATTTTGGTGCGGCGGTATTTGTCGTGAATTTCCGGGTGGCCATCAAGGGACACCCCTACGGAAATTTTTTCCCGGACAAACAGTTCTATCCAGTCTTCATCTATCAGAAAACCGTTGGTTTGCATGAGGAATTTAACTTCTATGTCCGGCAGATGTTCTCTGGCATAAGCCGTCAGGGCGTGTAGAGCCTCCCTCCCGTAGAGCAAAGGCTCCCCACCGTGAAAGAGAAACTCGATCTGTGTTTCCCCCGTCTCCCGGCAAAATTCCGGAATATCTCCCACCAATTTGTAAAAAAAATCTTCCGGCAACCGCATCGGCTCCTGATCACCTTCACTGCAATAACTGCAGGCCAAGTTGCAAGCTGTGGTGAGTTTCAGAATAATCTGCATAACTAACCCTCTATTTTTAAGGTTTTAAGCTCCGTCTTGAGCTTTTCTATTTCCTGTTTCATATGGGCCGCGAAGTCCTCCCGCTTCTTGAAGTAGCCGTCTCGGAGTTGTCGCAAACTCTGTCTGGCGCCTTCCTGGGCATATTTTTCCACTTGTGGCATGAGGCCGGTGATAAATTCGTCCAAATTGGTGCCGATATCGACAACTTGCTCCTCGGTACGGCTACGTTGTTTCATGCTGCCAAATTTTTTCCCGAAAAAGCCTTGTATATGCTCAATAATCCCCTCCGGCTCCCGTTCTTCCCAGTAAGAATCCGTGTAGGTATGAGTGATGGTAGCTGTCTTCATGGTGAGGCCGGGAGCCGACAAATTGGCCTTGGTGGCGGAAAACTCCTTGGCCTCATAGTCCTCGATGACCTGTCGCATTTGAGCGTTGATTTCGGCATTCAACTTTTCCTTGAGAATATCTGCCACGCTGAGACTGATGATACTGTTGTCCACCCTGTCTCCCCGTTTTACCCGGCTGTTCCACTCGTAGGATTTTTGCATGACTTCAGCTTTTACATTCCGTTTTACGTTGGAAACAATGACCTGTCCCCTTAGCTCCATATCCTGCTTATATTTGTCAATGGCTTCCTCCATGCCTTGCAAATCGACACTGAATTTGTCCAATCCCTCCAGCACATAATCCACAAAGCCGTTTAAGAGTTTCCGAGGATTAGCTTCTTTCCGCTCAATGGCGCCGGATTCCACTTTATCCCCCAGAATTTTCATCAGCTTGTCAAGATTGCTAGCACGGTATTTTTCTTCGTTGTCCTCTTCTAGCGCTTGCCCCGCCAGTAAGGTGGAAATACTGAGGGCGCGGAAGCGGTTGGCATCAATCTCCGAATAACGCTCTTTCACCCGTTTGCAGATGTCCTCCTCCTGCATTTGGCGGTTCTCCTGGCTTTTGGGGATAGTAACACTACTGAGATTTCCCTCATCGTCAATGTCCTCCTCCTGTTTGTCGGATTTTGTAATAACAATAAGAGCCTCTTGCCCCTCTTTGCTGAGTTTTTTCATGTAGGCCATATCGTCGTTCAGCCCCGGCTCAGAGCTATTCATGAGAAAAATACACATGTCCGTATAAGACAGGTATTCCTCAACGAGGGCCGTCATGTTCTTGGTGTCCCCTGCTTTTTTTACGGCACCGGTGCCTGGGGAATCCACCCAACGAAGACCGCTCAAAGTGAAATACTGGATAGCCCCGGTGGTGTCGATAACCCCTTCGGAGAACCAGGTATTCCCAGCAGCATCCTTCTCCACGTCGCCGGTATCACGACCACGCTCCTCGGTTTCAAAAATGGGTTTGTCTATATGTTTGTAGGGATTGTCGAAAGGAGCGGCCAGGAATTTTTTCCCGGCGAAGAAATTGCCCAAAGAACTTTTGCCAGCCTTAACTGCGCCGAAAATCATGACCACTAGGTATTTTTCATTCTTTTTGATAAACTCTTTGCCCTTGCGGTCGGCCTCAATTTTATACCGCCAAGCCTCCACCAGTTTTTTGAGGTTATCCAAGGACTTTTGCGCTGCCTTTTCTACGGCGTTACCTCTAGTGGGAGCGGCAAGGGAGGAAAATACTTCTCGTTCGAAATTTTCCAAGAGGATGGGAATCTTTTCGCTACGATTGTCTAGTTTCTGGGAGAAATCAGCCAGTTCCCGCTGCATTTTATTCAGTTTTCCGAAAAATTCCTCTACCGTGTTTACAATATAGTCCATGTCCGCCTCCTACTTTGTCGCCTGCATCTCCAGTTCGTTGATCTTCTTTATCATGGCATTGATGTTTTGGAGCTGCGCCTGTTCTTCCTTGATGCTGTCCTTGATTTCTTGTTCCATTTCTTCTTTGAGTTTATGGAGGACGCTGTCTTCATCGGCATTGAGGGCATTATAATCAGCCTCGTTGCGCAGATCGGCCATACGCGACCGATATTCACGAGAAATATGTTGAGCGTAGTCGCTGATGTCGATCTCTTGTCGGTTTACCCTGTTTTGCATGTCGTTAATTTGATTGACCAGATAGGAATCCCCGTACTCAGTATAGCGCGAGTGGTTGCTGTGGTCACTGTAATTGCTGTGATTATCGTGAGCAAGTACCCCAACTACAATTATGCCACCTCCTGCAGCTGCTATAAACATAAAACCACCTCCTAATAACGCTCATTGTCATGCTTCGTTCTTAATCTCGCCAAGTCAGCTTTCAAGCTACTTAATACGGAACGTTTCCCGGCTAATACTTCTTTATCACTTTTTGCCTCACTGACGACATACTCTACACGAGCACACAGAGCTTCTTGCCGATTTCGCATGCTCGCCTCTTTGCGCTGCATAGTACGCTCTACCTTGTCGCGTTCTTTGCGCAGCAACTCCAATAAGTCCTCTTTCTCCCGATTGATGCGCTTAAACCGCAACGCTGTATTTTCGCTTCGAAATCTAGTAAATTGGCTACTTAGATAATTTCGCAATTCAGACACGCCACTGAGTTGCACCAACTTTTCCTTATTCTCATCCCTGCCCTTGCGGTAACGGGTGTTAGAAATAAGGAATACAGGAAAGTCTTGACCACCGCAGGTGTTTTTTATATCCGACAAAGATTTGTTTTTGATAACCTCTATGCTTTCCACTGAGTCAGAATCCAAGAAAGTAATAACCAGACAAAAATGTTGCCAAAAAAATTCGTCGCTATCAAAAAGTTTTTTCATACCATTGATAGCGTTAAGCTCTGCCGCTCTTAGCTCCCCCACCTTGGCGGTATGACAAAAGACAATCATGTTGGCGCGGCGATAAGCTGCATAGGCTTCTGCATCGTCGCTCTGTTCGGCGTTAAGCCCCGGCGTGTCTACGAGGTAAACGTCTTTCTCCCAAAGAGCTTCCGCAGCAGTCATGGTAGTACGAATGTCTTGCTCGGCAAAAACATCCTTGTCAAGGAGCGAATTAAACAGAGAGCTTTTGCCGTGGTTCATTACTCCAGCATTAATGATGCGTATACCTTGCGAGTCTTTGTCGATGGCGGCAATTTTCTTTTGAAATTCTTTAACATAATCCTTCACAATTCAATCACCTCTAAAATGTATAGTCGTTGTATATCTCAGCCGTTTGAACAGAGACAGACACCAAAGTTCCTCCCATTGCCGTGCGCCGACGGTCAGGGATGACCTAGTGTCGGCGCAGGTGCTGGATGCACCGCTTTTGCGCCGACCGACGGTCAAGGCCGTCACCCTCGCCGAAGCAAGGTGCGCCACAGCCTAAGCGAATATAACTCCCTTATGGAGCATTATCTTAACGGTGAATCGTATTCGTGGAATGGTGTCTGTCGTATTTTCGATATTGCGTAGGTCGCAAGAAGGGCTTTGCGTCTGCATGATTCGATTGGCGCGGGGTTCGACGGTCTCATTCGCCGCTCACGTCCCCGTGTGCGCATTCTTCATCTAATACAAACGACCAAGCGGTCACTTTTTGCGTAAATTCCCGCAGCTTCACAGTTCATCTGCGGCTGAACCGGATTCCCTCTACCGTCTGTCCCTGTTCAAGCGGCTGAATATCTGTCCATTATGATTGCGTCCAATCCTCAAGCACAATATTGGGAACTCGACTAAATTCTTCGACATTATGTGTTACAATCGTCAAAGACTTCGATATTCCCTGTGCAGCAATTTGCAAATCATAAGGACCTATGGGCATGCCTTGGCTATAAAGCGTTGCTCTTATGTGGCCAAACGCATGTGCATCCTCTTCATCAAACGGGAGAATGGTATATGCAGACAAGAAAAGATTCATAACTTTACGGGAACGATCGCCCCACTTACTTTTTGATGCCCCATATTCAAGTTCTCCAACTGTAACCGAGGAAACGTAAATCTCCTTTGGTGAAATCTTCATCAGTTTGTCAGTAAGCTCGGGAAAACGATTCTTCATTGCATAAATGCAAATATTGGTATCGAGAAGATACATCAGAAGTCCTCCCGTTCAGGGACATCATCCCAAGTAGGCTGTTCCCTCTCCATCATAAAGTCTTCCGGCATTTGCCCGATGGAAAGCCGCAAGGGAAACCAAGGATCATCTATGGGAGAAAGGAGATATCCCTCTCCAACTTTTTTGATAAGAAACTCCTTACGTTCTGTCTTCAGATCATTCGGTATACGAATCGCCTGATAGTTTTTGTTTTGAATTACCGCTGCTGTCATCATATTCTCCCACCATCCCTTCGTCAGTCTTCTAACATCTCCTCAATAATCAGACGGTTTTCTCCCGACAGATCCATTTTCAGCTCATAATCCACCTGCGTCTTGAGAAGAGCCTCATCGATCTTGAGAGAAACCGTCTCAGCTTCACGATTGAGCTCCTTCGCCATGGCGCGCACTTTGTTGCGGTCATAGTCGATGGTCAGGATGCGGTCAATGTCATAGACATATTCCGTCTGGTTGCCGTCCTTGTTGAACACATAGCCCCTGCCCTCACGTTTTTGGAGCTCGTGGGAGCTTTTGCGGACAGCCATCCGCTGAAGGACGGTGAGGAAGGCACGCCGGCTCTTGTTGGCATCCACCGCCGCGTCGAGGTTGAAATCCATGCCCGCCTTAGCTTTGCCGATGGCCAGCCCCAAGGTCTCCTTCTCGTGCATCACCTTCTGCCAGATACCGAGGAGCTTGCCTACATCAAAGGCATCCTCATCCTTGCGGCTCACATCCACCGTCTCGTCCTGCTGTCCGGCAAGTGCCTTGCTGCGAAGGTGCTTCTCCGTGACAGTCATGATATTGTCATCATCGGAGATATACCGCCCGATGTAGGCCAAAAGCTCGCTAAGCCTGTTTTGTGCCTGAAAAGCTTCCTTGAGATTCATGATATGCGCGCCTCCTGTCATATACTCGTTTTATCACTTCGCCATGCCTCCGGCGATTCCTGTAACAATACCCATACTAAAAGAATTCTGGCTTGTTGTGGATTTTCCTGCAAATGAGAAATATTTTTTCAGAATTATCCATCTAGTATAACCCATTCCAAATAACTTGCTGTTTGACTTGTCTAAATTTCCATGAACTGTGTCTTCGATCGCTTGACGTAGCTCTGCTACGACTGCGCTCCTCATCCTTGTTCATGAAAATTTATCCTGCGTGAAACAGCAAGTTATTTAAAACGTGTTATACTAGTACACAATCATTCTGTCCCAAAAGTCCCGAACAGACGCAAGTTCATGGGATTCGGCGATGCCCGTTTTGCACCATATGGCAAAATGCTCGCTGGTGAGATACCCGCCCTGCCCCAGTTTGCTCCTGGCTCTGTGCACGGTTTCTTGGGGCGAGTAACGCCGATATTTCCTTGCCTTCTGCCCCTGCTCCAGCATACGCCACAGTTTGTCCTGGGGCATGACAACGGATGAGATGGGAGACGGCTGTTCCCATTCCGTTGGTCTGCCATACTTCTCGGGAAACTCGCAGATGGCAAAATGCTCCGCACCGCCCAAGAAGCCACGGAAGGTCTCCTCATGGACGATGTTCTTGCCACGGCTGTCCTTGCCGTACAGGATGAAATTTCCCTCCGCTTCGCTTCGGCGAAAGCGACCTCTAAGCGCTAAAGCGCTAAGAGTCTGCTTTTCCCCAGTCCAAATGCCATAGCGTTTCAGCAAACCACCCTCAACACATACCACATCACCATAGCTTACCTCTCGCGGACGCTTGCTGCGGCGCACTTTATTGCCCGTCAGACCATCAAAAAAAGATTTCAAGAGCATCTCGACCATCATGGATAGCCTCCCTTCTTTGTTTTTCCCTCATCGAAAATACGCCTCTCTCACATCTCCTTGATGACATTGAGAAAGCCGGCCAAGTCCTCGATATTATCGTGTACCGGGGTTGACATCATCTGGTGCTCGTCCAGTTCGTAGGCACTGCCGTCCTTCATGCGCACGGTCATGGTATCCGTAAGTAAGCCACGCTCGGAGTCCACATAGTCAATATCTGTAAAAGGCAGGAGCAAATCCACCTTGGCCGACACAACAAGGCTATCGTAGGTAACGCCCCAAGAAAGAGTCATGTCGGTGCTGGTGCGCACATAGGCGAAATCGGCCTCGGTGTAACGCCCTTTCCCCAGCCGCTTTACGATTAGGCTCCTTTCCCTTTGGGTTGGACTTCGGCTGTAATGCTCTTCGCCCCGAATGTTGACCACATCCCATGTTTCTATATCCCCGCTGCGGTCGAACCTGCACTTACGCATCAGCTTTTCCTTGGTGCGGAAGAAAACCTCCCGCACATCTGCCACGGAGAGTCTGGCGTTTATATGTTGCCATGGTGCGGTAACTCTATTTGTTGCTTGATCAGCACTTGGGTTATATTGGGGGGATGAATTCCCTTGTAACCTGCCTTTTGCCCCGAAACCTGATGGTAACGGCTCCCCAAATACCACGCCAAGCCAGATTTCTACGATGTAGTTGGCGTTCTCACGTGTCACACCATAATTATCCACGATAGCATTGGCAAGTCTCGTCAACTCTGCCTCGGAGTGATTTTGTCCAAGAAGGGAGAATATATTTTCCTCAAAGCCCATCAGAAGGAGGTTCACCGTCAGCTTGTCTTTTGGGAAAATATCCCGCAGGATGCTTTGAATCCGGATGCGGTCTTGCATAACGCCCGGATTCTGCCGTAGATAATCCCCCAATGTATCAATATCCAGCATCACGCTTCCTCACCTTCCTCGACACTTTCCTCTTCCATCCGGCTTTGGGGCAGGCTTATCTCCCGGTAGGCTTTTTGCAGGATTTCCCGGTCAGACGCAAGCATAACACCCAAGGATATATCATCGTGGCTTCCTTTGTCGGACATTTCGGAGAGAGCATTGTTTGCGAGTTCCTCATATAGTGCTTCGCTGCCTTTATCGATTGCAGTTTCCGTCAGCACTTGGTAGAACTTGTAGAGATATTCTTCGTTTCGATAAGCAGGAAAGCAATCGTCCACTCCGTCGCTGGAGAGAAACACCGCCACGGGATATGTTTCTGATGCGACGTTTGCGCAGGCCGAATCCCGGTCAAGGGGTAATACGGCATGACGAATCTTCTGGTCGGCATTTCCATCTGACAGGCTGGTGGTGACGTTGAGAAAGTTTTCCTCATCCGGCGGTACAGGAAGGGCAAAGAGCCCGTTTGCATACAACACAGCAGCCGAGCCGTCACCGATCTGCAGGAGCAGCAGCTCGTCCTTTATCGCTATTGCCGCAAGAAGTGTCGTGCCGTAGGCCGTATAGAGATATTTTTCGCTTTCCTCTTGGTAGCGGAGACGATACTTCTCACTGACCAGTTCGTACCTTGGTTCATGCTCGCCTATCCCCCCGAATGCCAGTCTGCTGTCCCAATCCTTTTTTACGGCATTGCGCCAGCTCTGCCAAAGGGTGTATTTGAAGTTCTTGATGCCCTGTTCACTAAACGGCAGGTTCTCATCATACAGGAGGGGAAGCGCCTCACGGAATACAGTATCGACGGCGATTGCGGCGCCAATCTCGCTGCGAAAACAGTCATCGGCTCCGTGGCCGTCCGCTACCGCCACAATCTGCACACCGTTTTTTTTGCAAGTACCCGAACTGTCTTGACAGGAAAATCCGCGTTTTGCGTATTTCTCACCCGGTCTGGACAGGGCAAATATTTTATAGGACACGGTCCCCCTCCTCTCTGCAAATTTTTACCACTCTTCGTCGGCCGAGGCCGCGGTCATTTCTCCTCCTTGCGCCGTGAGTTCTTCGGCCAATACCGCCGTATTGTCATCCATATTGGTTTCTTCTGTACCGGCAGCGACCTTGCGGCTGGCCACCATGGAGGAAGTGATAGAGACAAAGCGAATCATCCGCTTCAAATCCTCCGGATTATTGGTATGAAGAACCGTTTCCCGGTTACCCGTGAACTCGGCCAAGATGTTGTCATCCGCCTCGCCATAGCCAATAGCCACCCGGACAGCCACACGATACCAGTTATTCTCCTTCAGTTTCGAAAGTGACGCACGGTAGTCATCCGTAGGCGCACCATCGGAAAGAAGGAACAGCACGGGAGCCACAGATCCACTGGCACGGCGCATGAAGCCCGTTTCCACGGATAGTTTTTTTGCAAGCTCACGGAAAGCTATGCCCATTTCCGTGGGTCCCGCTGCATCCAGACCATTCCAGGCCACGCTCTGGGGTGATACGAGCTTATCCCCCGTCACCCAATCTGCTCCGGCGGAAAAACTCATAATGGCCACGTTGATCTCCGCATCAGCATTTTCCTCATTCATGGCACAGAGTTCGGGAAGAACTCCCTCGATGGCCGAATTCACTGCCCCTATGGGTGCGCCGTCCATGCTGCCGGAAGTGTCCACAAGAAAAATGACGGGACACATACGTCTTGTCATTTCAACCTTATCCAATATACCTGCCATTTTGCTGCCTCCTTAAATTTTCGTAACCTCTCCCGTTATGCCATGACCAAAGTCCAACTTGAAGCCATCGCCAATAACGGCTACATCACCGGGATTTTTGATAACCTGCGAATCGTCAGGTGCCGAGATCGTCCACTTGCTCTGTGACTCGTTCTTGAGGCCGAATTTACCCGGCTTTTCCATAATGTGAGCGGCAATATTCTCGCGAGCCTCAGAACTCTCGTCCATGTGATAGGCAAAGAGCCTCGCCCCTCCCATAATGGGAACAAGAATGTCCATATTTGCCCGTTTGGGAAATTTGATATATCCCGCAGGTTTTATTTTCTCGTTGCAAGCGGGACAGATAAACTCTCTGCTCTCGGCAAAAACAGGTTCATGACAATGGGGGCATTTCACCAGGGATGCCTTGAGCCGCATCAGCACATGACGCCACATGGTTTCCAACAGACGGTCGTTCCCGTTTAAGAGACTTTCCTGGCTGAAGGATTGGATAAACGCCTCCTGCAGGTAGCTGGGGAAATACGGCCACTTGGCGATAGCGTTGCGATGCAGTCCTTCCACCGGACGATTGCTGTCATCCTTCGGGTCGAAGATGAACAATGGCTTTTCGCCAAAGAAGCGCTTTTCATATTTACCGGTGAGAGCCGGAACATTGGTACGTTTGCCCTCCAAGGGGTGATCTCCAAAAAGCAGGATAAACAGCACCACCGCTAAGGAAAATCTGTCGGTGAGCTTGTCCGGCTTCTTTTCTCGTCTGACCACCTCGGGAGCCATATACCGGGATTTGCCCAAAATCCCCGACTCGAAGCCATGCCCCCCCACATTGTCGTTGTCACAGATAAGCACATCACCGTTTTGGGGATGGATGGAGAAATTCCCATCGTTCAGATCTTGATAATTGTAGCCCTTATTGTGCAAATCCATGAAAGCCGTGACGATATTCAGGGCAGCGTTTATCATGGCATCGATGCTCCTAAAATTCACCCGTGCCGTGATAAACTTGGCAAAGCCTTCGTACCCCTTGGGGTAAAGAGGCATGATATAGCCAAATGTCCCATGATGCCACTCGGTGAGCTCTTCCGGCCAAATGAATGTGGGAGAGGGACTGCCGGCATCAATATTCTGTGCCAAATGTCGATAAAATCCTTCGGCATCGGATAACTTGGTCTCAAAATACCATTTCAATGCCCGCATTTCGCCTGATTCCAAACGAACCTTATAGACAACACCCTGTCCGCCGATACCTAGCTTATCTACCACGGTTATTTTTCTGCCGTCCCGGAGCAGAAGTTCTTGATTTCTCTTTAATTGGTATTCTTTCAAAACTATCCGGAATTCTTGCAGAGAACAAGATCGGCATCTTCGCAGTGTCTACATTTAATACAGACTACATACTTGTGAAAAGTGAGAAATT
>CALGGN010000302.1 GCA_937915915.1 uncultured Selenomonas sp.
GTTCAGACGTGTGCTCTTCCGATCTCCGGAAGATATAGTCGAATATGTTTTCTGCATGTTCATTATGTTCAGTCAGTGCTGTGTTCCAGTTCAGAATCTCAAGTATCATTGTGCATCCTCCTGATCGGTCTGCAATCAGCCCAGCGCCGGATCCTTCACGCCGTTTGCCGCAAACGCCGCCGCACGGTCGCGGCAGGTTCCGCAGAGACCGCAGGGCTTCTCGCCGCCCTCATAGCAGCTCCAAGTAAGCTCATAGGGTGTTTTGAGCTGGATGCCCTTGGCAACGACAGCGGCTTTATGCATCCCCGCAAAGGGGGAAATGAGGTGCACCTTGCCATAGGTTCCGATGAAGATCGCCCCGGACATCTTCGAGAGGAACTCCGTGCTGCAGTCTGCGTAGACGTTGCCTGCCGCATCATCGCCGTGGGCTCCGATATAGAGCTCCACATCCTCATTCTCGTAGAGGCTTGCCGCAAGGCTGGTCACTGCCGCCAGCATGAGCCCGTTGCGGAAGGGAACATTTGTCGAAACGATGCCTTCTTTATTTTCCTCGATCTGCTCCGCATAGCTCTTGTGCGTGATTTTCTGCGTGGAGCCTGTGAGCAGGCTGCTGTCCGAATACTTGAAGATCTGGGACAGGTCGAATTCATAATGCTTTACGCCATAATAGGACGCAATTTTGCGGGCGGCCTCGATTTCCTTGTCATGTTTCTGCCCGTAGAAGATCGTGACCGTAGATACATTTTCCTTGCCGTACTTGTCCACAGCAATGGAAAGGCAGGTGGTGGAGTCAACGCCTCCACTGGATAATACAACAGCTTTCATAAAATCCTCCATACGCTACTGGTTGTTGTAGCAAACCATTCATGGTACAATAAAAGAAGCAGTCGGTGGCTGGTTCCTTTCTTCGGAAAGGAGGTATACGCATGACGAAGTATGAATGGCTATCCCTCTGGATAGCTGCTCTGAACCTGATTGTCTCTGTACTTTCTCTCCAGAAGTAAGGGGACTCAATTGAGGGATGAGCGGTTCCGTCATATCGAAGGAGAAACGGGAGCCAGCGGCCCAAAACACCGGCTGCCGTTTCGTTTGCCGACTGCTTTTCTGTGACCATTATAGCATAAGAGGATGAAAAAGGAAAGTGTTGGCAGAATGAAAGGAGGGCAGAGCATGAAATGGGTGAATCATCAGGTGGTGACGGGGGTGATCGTCTATGCGGCGACGGAAGATTTTTTGCTGACCGCGTACAGCATGGCGGGCGCGGTTCTGCCGGACAAGCTGGAGGGGAATCCGCGCTCCGGCGATTATTGGAGCTGGCGCAGCCGTCATCGCGGCTGGTCGCACTGGCCCATGCTCTACCTTGCGTTCATCGCCGTGCTGCGTGAGTCGGAGCGGGGGCACTGGGCAATCTGGAACAGCTGGGATTTGTCGCTTCTCGGCACCTATCTCTGCGTCGGCGCGCTTCTGCACATTGCAGAGGACGCGGGCTGCGGCAAGGTTCCCTTTATCATGCCGAAGCAGAAGATAGGGGCGAAGTTCTTTGAGGTAGGCTCTGTGGCGGAATATCTCTTCGCGATTGCCGTGGTGATCGGCTGCTACCTCCTGCACCTGTTGATTCGCATCGTTTGAGGCTCATCGGCATCTTTAATCTTGTCCTGCGGCTTGATGGACACGGCTTAAGGTTTTTTCGTTGCTTTATGATAAGTTGAATTGTATAATAGGGCTAGGGAAACGCTGATTCATTCGCCCGCCCATCTTGACGCGTCTTGCTTGTCCTCCCTGCGTCGACAAATCCTCGACATAGCACCACTATGACTGCGGTTTGTCTCCTTGGGAGGAACAAGCAATCCACGCCAATCTGGACGACCGCTTTAATCAGTGTTTCCCTGGATGGAATAAATGAAATTTTTTCAAATTTGTACATACTACGAAAGAAGGCAAAGACTATGCTGAGAGGAAAGCCTCATATTGTCGTCGTGGGTGCCGGCTTCGGCGGCATCAAGATTTGCAAGCTGCTCGCGAAGGAGGATGTGGAGGTTACGCTCGTTGACCGTCACAACTATCACCTGTTCCAGCCGCTTCTGTATCAGGTCTCGACCTCGGTGCTGTCCACAGATGAGATCGCCTATCCTACGCGTTCTTTTTTCCGCGACAACAAGAATGTCAACTTTTTCATGGCGAAGGCCAAAGGCGTCGATCAATCCCGCAATGTCCTGATGACGAATCACGGAGAGATTCCCTATGACTATCTGGTGCTCGCCGCGGGCGCGACCACGAATTTTTTCGGCATGAAAAGCGTCGAGAACAATGCCTATGGCATGAAGACCATTCAGGAGGCGCTGGCCATCCGCAATCATGTGCTGCATGAGTTTGAGCGCGGCGACAAGCCTTACCGGACACCGGCAGACCGCAGGAAGCGCCTGACGTTCGTCATCGTCGGCGGCGGCCCCACCGGCATCGAGGAAGCGGGAGCCATTGCGGAGCTCATCAGTGTCCAGAAAAAGGAATTCCATCATCTGGATTTCAACGATGTCAAGGTGATGCTCATCGAGGCAACGCCGCATGTTTTGCCGATGATGAGCCAGGATCTGCAGGACGAGGCGGTTCGTGTGCTTCGAGAGAAAGGCGTCGATGTCAGGCTGAATACGCAGGTCGTTGACTATGACGGCAATGTGCTCAAACTCAAGAGCGGGGAGGAAATTCCGACCAGTACGGTCATCTGGGCGGCAGGCGTGAAGGCGGTGGAGTTCATCCAGAACTGCGGCGGAGAGTATGCGCGCGATGGCCGTATCTGGGTGGAGGAGGATCTTCTGGTCAAGGGCGCGGCGAACAAGAATGTCTTTGCCATCGGCGATTGCGCCGGCTTCATGCACGGCGATATGAAGCGCCCGCTGCCGACGGTAGCACCGGTTGCGACGCAGCAGGCGGCTGTCTGCTGCAGGAATATCATGCGGCTCATCAAGGGCGATGCGAATCTGGAAAAATTCGTCTATAAGGATCTTGGCGCGATGGCGACCATCGGGCGCGGCAAGGCTGTTGTGAACTCGCCGAAGATGACGGGATTCCTCGCATGGTGCGCATGGATGCTCGTGCATTTGATCCGTCTCGCAGGCGCCCATGCAAACTTCACGGTTGCCATCAAATGGACCTGGAATCTGGTTTCCGGCATCCGCTTGGGCAGGATCATCACCAATATCAAGCTGGACAGCGGGAAACTGTCCATTCCGAAGGTGGAAGAAGACCATTCCAATGAAAAGGGAGTCAACGAAGGGCAGCCTGTCATTCTGGAAAAAGAATAGCACGCATAAATTTTTATCCATTCCCCCTTGAATTTTCAGATTATCCGTTGTATACTAGTAGATGTTTTTGGGGACGTAGCTCAGCTGGGAGAGCACCAGGTTCGCAATCTGGGGGTCGAGGGTTCAATCCCCTTCGTCTCCACCATCGACGCGCACATTTTTTTGCAGAATATCGAGTATTTTGCAGGAAATGAAAGGAAATCGGGCTTAATGCCCGATTTTTTGTCGTTTTTCGCTAAATCTGGCAATCCGCATAGAGAGGCCCATTAGACAGAAATGTCAAAGTTATCTGTCTAACGGGCCTTTTTTCTCTGTAACTCTTTTCGATGAATCACATAAACTTGTTGTGTAAAGTCATGCCTGTATAAAATAGGGACGAGATTGAGAATCAACTCAACCTCGTCCTCATGTACTATACCAGAATCCGTGAAATACGATATACGTAATATGTCGTAGAGCCGCATCATATC
>CALGGN010000303.1 GCA_937915915.1 uncultured Selenomonas sp.
TCGCCAAGTTTTCGCTCAGACAGTGTCTGAAGCTGATAGCGGTATTCTCCAAGAATGCGGTTTGCGTCATCCGCTTTTCCACGATAATTAAACAGATACACCCGTAACCCCACATACCGTGGAATCATCTGCATATCCTCGTTGATATACGAAAGAATTGAGTCTATGGCTTTGACACTTGCAAATGGTCCTTTGATATCAGCCAAAGCCTTAACCTGGGCATTCACATCAGAATATAGGTCAGTAAGACCTTCCATCAAATATGTGTCCGCTTCTTTCAAATAAAGTTCCCGCTCTTCTTCAGACGCTGTGGCAGCGAGCATGATTTTATCCCGTGCATAAATGAATTTATTACTCAAGGCCTCACGCCGGGTGAAATCAATCATACCTTTAACATCTCTGCCGATGTCTTCAATTTGTGAAGATATCCGTTGCAAAGATGCCTGCATGGATAATGTGGAAATATCAGAAAGAACACTTGAGGGGTTAACCGCTTTCTTCAATGTGAAGAATTTCACCAAGTGTTCATTCTCATCCAAAATCGCCGGTCTAAGATTTCCAGCGACTTCCTTTGACTGTCCAACATGGTATATGCCTTCCTTAAGCCCATCAATAATGTCCTGGCTGAAATGGGAATAGTCAGCAACAAGCATTCCCATCTTTGAGATATCAAAACCACCTTTTATAGCAGCAGCTATTTCGCCGATAAAGCCCTCGATGTTGTGGAAGACTTCCCAAGCGGTATCTGTTCCCATCTCCGTCTCAATCTTCCCAATGAACACTTCGAAGAAGTCGGACATAGCCAACAGGTCAGTTCCTTTTCTGTCTTCCTCTTCAGTAAAGATGTTCAACAGTTCACCCTTGCCGGATTCTACGATTCCATTATTCTCATCCATAAGTTTCTCCTCGTTTTAATCTCCATCGAACAGGTCATCGTAGAGCATCATCTCCTCGATGGAGTACGGACGATTTTCCCATTCCTTTTTCATTTTCTTATAGGTCTTGCCGTCCACCTCGATTGTGCGGGTCTCCATGACAGTTTTCTTGATGCCAAAGAGACCTCGTTTCTCGACAGGAACTTGAACCTTTACTTTATGCTTCATAAGCATTACTCCGCATCTGTTGACTCCAGAGATTTCAAGGATTGCCCGCTTTCAGTTTTCCAACTCGTTAAACCGTTTGCACTTTTGCCGATAACGAACATAGCTGCATAGGAAGGGCTGGTAAAGAGCATATCTTCCTGTAGGATGCCATTTTCATCAAACTGTGCATTTTTACGGCGTTCCTTGATTACTGCCGGGATTGTATCATCATCCGTAAGAGAAATACGACTTCCCTTAAGGACTACAAATCCCTCGGCAGTCTGTGCGCCATTTGCCTCAACCTTTCCAACATTCTTGATTGTCCGTTCAAGGTGAAGCTTTTCCGTGGCAGCCGGAACAGGTGTGGTATCGTCTGTGGTTTTTGCTGCGGGCTTGCTTATCGGCTCAAACAGCTTATGTCCGAGCGTTCCCATGATAACCTTGGCGTAATCGATGAATTCCTCCATCTCGCTTTCTTTCTCCTCGGTGATGTTTCCGGGAGTAGGGTCGTTGCCGTTCTTAACCTCATAGCGTTTCGCTGCCAAAGCGAGATTACAAAAACGGTTCTCAAGATAGCTTATCTCCGTGGAACCAAATGAGTTATTTGAAGTTGTAAATACAATCGCCTCAGTCCAGTAGTCCTTCTCCGGATTACGCTTGTGTTCCATCAGCCGGTTGAGGATACCCTCGCCGTTCTTCCTCG
>CALGGN010000304.1 GCA_937915915.1 uncultured Selenomonas sp.
ATCGATTCGAGAAAGAGCTCCGTCACCATGATTACGGAGCTCTTTCTCGAATCGATGCTGAAAATCGTCATGATGGAAAAGAAGCTTTGTGAACATGTCAATGACAGTCTCGTTCTGGAAGAGGCAAAGAAGATGGGCTTCTCTGATCGGTGGATCGGCAAATCATGGCATCTTGATGAAACAGAGATCTATGCCAGGCGTAAGAAACTCGGCATCGTTCCGGTATTCCGCATGGTTGACACTCTCCACACCGGGAAATATATCGCCTATCTCTACTCTTCCTACAGCGGGAAAAACGACAGCCGCCTGACAGACAAGAAAAAAATTGTGGTTCTGGGTGCAGGCCCCATCCGCATCGGGCAGGGCGTGGAGTTTGACTACTGCTCGGTGCACTCCGTCTGGGCGCTTCGGGAGATGGGCATTGAGGCCATCATTGTGAACAACAATCCCGAGACGGTCAGCACGGATTTCGATATTTCCGACCGCCTGTATTTCGAACCGCTGACCACGGAGGATGTGCTGAACATCATCGACAAGGAAAAACCCGAGGGCGTCATCGTGCAGTTCGGCGGGCAGACGGCCATCAATCTGGCAGCATCCCTGCAGCAGGCAGGGGTGAAGGTATTCGGGACCTCCGTCAACGATATTGACCGTGCAGAGGATCGGGAGCGATTCGATGAGGTGCTCACCCAGACGAAAATCCCGCGTCCGACAGGCATCAGCGTCACGAATCTGGAGGATGCGATCACAGGTGCAGGGAAGATCGGCTACCCTGTCATGGTACGTCCTTCCTATGTATTGGGCGGGCGCGCCATGGAAATCGTCTACAATGAAGAGGAACTGCGGGACTACATGAGCCGCGCCGTCAAGGTCACGCCGGATCATCCGGTGCTAGTGGACCGCTACATGCAGGGGACGGAAGTGGAAGTGGACGGTATCTCCGATGGCGTGGACGTGGTGATTCCGGGCATCATGGAGCATGTGGAGCGCGCAGGCGTCCATTCGGGGGACAGCATCGCGGTCTATCCGCCCCAGACCCTTTCCTCGAAAATCATCTATACCATCATCGACTATACGAAGCGGCTTGCCCTTGCGCTTCACGTGAAGGGGCTGCTGAACATCCAGTATGTCGTGTCGGATGGCGAGGTCTATGTGATCGAGGTCAATCCGCGTTCCAGCCGCACGGTGCCTTTCCTGAGCAAGGTCACGAATGTGCAGATGGTGAATGTCGCGACCCGCGTGGCTCTCGGCAGTACCTTGAAGGAACTGGGCTATCATTCGGGAATGGTGACGCCGAAGCCCTATGTGGCCGTCAAGGCACCGGTCTTCTCCTTTGCGAAAATGCAGGACGTGGATATTTCCCTCGGACCGGAGATGAAGTCCACGGGGGAGGTCATGGGCATCGACTATCACTACGCCCGGGCGCTTTACAAGGCCATTACGGGCGCGGGCATGAATGTGCCGACGAAGGGCTGCATCCTCTTTACTGTGGCGGACAAGGACAAGGAGGAAATGAAGCAGCTGGCGAAGGCGTTTGACGATTTGGGATTCAAGCTTGTGGCGACGGCGGGCACGGCGAAGGCCATCCAGTCCATCGGCATTGATGCGGATGTGGTGGGAAAGGTCCACGAGCGCAGTTCCGACATCATCCAGATGATCAAAACGGGAAAGATCCACATGGTCATCAATACCCTCACACAGGGCAGTCACTCGCCCAAAGGGAAGGGCGGTGTCTCGCCCCGCGCAGCCGCAAGGGATGGCTTCAAGATCCGCCGCGCAACGGTGGAGCATGGCATCGCATGCCTGACCTCGCTGGATACCGCATGGGAAGTGCTGCGCGTGCTGTCCTTCATGCGGGAGCGCCGTCTGGTCTATTCTCTGGCGCTTCAGGATTATGTGGGCGGCGGTGATGACCTTGCCTAAATATGTGGAAGACGCACGGATCCTGACGCAGAAGGAACGCATGGAAGGTGTCTTTGAGATCATCGTTTCCTCTGAAAAGATTGCAGCGGAGGCAAAGCCCGGACAGTTCGTCCAACTTGGGCTGCCCGAGGGGGAGACCATCCTTCGGCGTCCCGTTGGCATTGCGGTCCGTGATGAGGAAAAAAAGCGGCTGACTTTTTTTTACCGCGTGGTGGGGCATGGGACGAGACTCCTTGCATCCCACCAAGCAGGGGACAATTTGAGCATTCTCGGCCCCTTGGGGCATGGTTTTTCCGTGGAAGCCAAGCGGCCGCTGCTCGTGGGCGGCGGCATCGGCCTGTCGCCGCTGCTGTCCTGGGCGCAGGCATTTCCCGGACGCGCAGATGTGCTCATGGGGGGCAGGACGGCCGTCGAGCTTTTCTGGCAGGAAGATTTCCTTCCTTTTGTCCGGGAGATCCATATCACGACCGATGACGGCTCCCTTGGGACAAAGGGCTTCACGGTGGCCATCCTGCCGGAGCTTTTGCAAAAGAACAGTTATGACTGTGTGATGGTCTGCGGACCGGAGCGCATGATGCGGGCGGCGGCAGAGATTGCCCAAAAAGCGCAGGTGCCATGTCAGGTCTCACTGGAGAAGCGCATGGCATGCGGACTGGGGGCGTGTCTGTCCTGTTCCGTTGACGGGCAGGACGGAGGACGCCGCAAGGTTTGCAAGGATGGTCCTGTTTTCTGGGCAGAGGAGGTGTTTCCATGAACGACCTGCTGGAAACGGAGCTCTGCGGCATTCAAATGAAGACCCCCATTTTCACCGGATCCGGCACCTTTGGCTTTGGGGAAGAGTTTGCAGACTTCGTGGATCTTTCGCGCATCGGAGGCGTGGTGGTCAAAGGAACGACTCTTCTTCCACGGCGCGGCAATGACGGCATCCGCATTACGGAAACGCCCTCCGGCATGCTCAACTGCATCGGCTTGGAAAAACCGGGCGTTGAGGGTTTTTTGCGGGAAACGCTACCCAGAATCTCG
>CALGGN010000305.1 GCA_937915915.1 uncultured Selenomonas sp.
CCACATAGGGCTGGTCCATCCTGCGCACACTTTCCCGCTCCACAAAGAAGAGCGGCAGCGACGCTTCAGACCCCAGCTTCTTGCCCGCAATCAGATCCAGCATGCCTCTGGCCGTTTTCATCCCTACCAGCTCATAGTCGAAGGCAATCGTAGTCAACGCAGGATATACCACGGCCCCCACGTCATATCCTCCAAAGCCCGCAACGGAAATCTCCGCGGGCACGCGGACACGCTTCTCATGGAAATATCGCAGAAGCCCAAGGCAGATATTGTCCGTCGCTCCCACCACCACAGTCGGCTCAAGCGAACAGATGTATTCTGCCTGATGGTAGGCAGAAAGAAAATCGAACCCGGTCTCCACGAAATCGACACTGGCATCGGGAGACTCCTCCATGAAGGCATCCATGAAGCCCTGCTTGCGGTCGACGCCAACGGCCAGATCCGTCTCCGTGACCCCCGCGAATACCGCACGCTTATGACCCATGGAGCGCAGATATGCTCCCATCATCCTGCCGGCCGCACGATCATCAAACTTGATATAATGCACATCCTCATGCATCTGTCCCGTAAAGATCAAGGGCATCTCCATATCCTGCTGCACCTCCAGGTGCCGCTCCGTAATGCCGATGGAATCCACAATGATCCCATCCACGCCCTGCTGCTGAAGGCTCAGGATATTCTCGATCTCCTTATCCGCATCCAGATTGCTGACCAGAATGATCTCCTGATAGCCCGCCGGCAAAAACACCCGATGAATGCCCGTCAGAAGCTTCCCCACCGTCACCGAATCCATACGCGGCAGGACGATCCCCACCAGCTTGCTATGCTTCATCTTCAGACGCTTCGCGAAGAAATTCGTCTGATATCCCGTTTCCCCAATGACCTTGCGTACCCGCTCGGCCTTTTCTTCGCTCACATAGCCACGGTTCAGGTAACGCGACACCGTACTCTTGGAAACCCCTGCCAAATCAGCGATTTCCTTGATCGTAATCTTACTGTTCTCCATATTTCCTCCGAAGGTCAGTATGAAATCAATTCCACATCTATTTTATACACATTCGGAAAAAAAAGCAATAAGCAAGATGGAAATTGCGGATTTCCCCATCGGGGTCGAGGACTTCAAAGTACGGCATCGCATTCTGCGGAAAACTCCTCAGGATGGAACGGGGTTGACGATGAAATGAAACCTCCGTGAAATTCATCTCCCGTCTTCCTGCGGTTCGATATTCCGCAGAAAGAATTTCACCTTGGCGGGGGTATTCAGGAAGTGGACCGGCTGGATGTGATCTGGCGCGGTCTTTTCGCGGAAGCGTTCCATATCGCGATACAGGAGGTGTGTCTGGGGCTGGTTCCAATCCAAGCGGCAAGGGGAAAGCCCCTTGCTGCGCGCTGCGGCATAGGATGTGCTTCTGCGGCAGAGAGCCGTATCGAGAGCAGTCGCCATGCCTGCTTCCCCCCGTTCCTCCACTGGCTCCAGCAGAAGGTGCAGACAGCTTTCCCCGGCTTCCTCCGTGAAATACGCGAAGTCCGCAAGGGGTGTCCCGAACGCCTCGGACACTTCCGCAATGGCCTCGTAGATCTCGTGTTCCCAGAGAACCTCCTCCCCGATATGCGCCACATGCCCCTTCCTGCCCAGACAGGAGAACACCATTTTGCCGTTTTTGCATTTCTCCACGCGGATGATTTCGTCCGTGCAGTAGCGATAAAGCCCTGCACGGTTCGTCACGATGACCTCATAGGCCCTTCCCTCCTCCACCTGGCTCAGCAGCAGCGGCATGTCGCTCTCCTTCTCGGGGTAGGGCAGAAACTCGTAGAAATTCTGCCCGGGAATCAGCTCGTAATGCTCCGTTCCTTCCAGCGCCTCCCCAAGCAGCGCCTCGGGCAGCGCCGCGAACCAGTTGGAATGGGGAATGCTCCCCGTGTAGCGTTTCATGTGCTCCGTGCAGATGCGAAAGCTGCCCGTGCCAAATGCAGCAATACGCTGAAGCTTCTGCCAAATGCGCGGGGCAACGGGGGATTCAAAGCCGTCACGGAACACGCGGCGGAGTTCCTCTGCCCGCTCCTTGTCCGCCGTCAGCAGGCCGCCAAGCTGACGCAGAAATGATGCCGGAACATCCAGTGCCGGGGTGATCTGCCCACTCTCAATGTCATGGCAGAGAGTTTCCCAATGGCTTTCCAAGAAGGAAAAGGCTTCGGCAATGCCCCATGTGAAAGGCGCAACGATTTGCTCCACATCCCGCTCCCTGAGTGCAAACAGCAGGCGCAGGTAAAGGGTATCCATGGCATCCGGCGGACAGAGAAGCAATTCGGGAGAGGTGAATTTCGCCTTGCTGCCCTGCATGATATCCCGCTCCCGCCGCAAAAAGGAGGACAGCATGATGCCGTAAAGGGAGTTCAGCACCGCCCGGTCGTTGTAGCGCTCCCGCATGGGCAGGCTCTCCATCAGCAAACATGTGGTTTTGCCCTGCACGGCTTTCCAAAAGGCATCCATGTAGGGCAGCAGGTGCTGCTGCGTGGCCGGGATCAAGCGTGACGTGCTGCCGGAAACGAGGAGATAGCAGACGACGGGATCTGCGGCAAAAATGCCGCTTTCGCCGATCTTGGTCTGGAGTTCCACCAAGGGAGCATAGGTGTCGTAGTGGGACAGGGGGACCCTTGACCGGTAGCCTTCCGCCGTCCGCAGCGCTGAGAAGCGATAGCGAAGGCCGTAGTCCGTCCCCTGATTCTGCTTGAGGATTTCCTCCAGTGTCCCCTGCCCGTTCCATACACTTTGCATGTGAACTCCCCGGTCAAAGCTCTCCGGATGCAGAATGACTTCCCGCGGAAGCTCATAAAACATCTTCGCATCGCTTTCCGTGGTGAGCTTGTTGACGGGCAGATAACGGATCATGTGGACATAGGGCTCCAGAATCTCCTTGATCTCCTGCCGGTCGGCAAGGGTGAGATCCTCCGCGTGCACCATGGCATTGGAAAAGGCCGCGAGGGTAAAGGGCATGAACCAATCCGCATAGATGCCATTTCGGAAGGCCGCATCGAAAATCTTGCGGAACCCCTTCGCATAGGAAACGAGTTCTGCGCCGGATCGCTCACCCATGCTCTGCACCAGTGAGTCCTCATGGATGAAGTAGTGATAGCCGATGAACTGGGGAAGATAGCAGACCCGCCGGACTTTCCCATAGGCTTCGATGAGAAAGAGATTGTCCTCGGTGAAGGGAACCTCCTCGTCAAAGGTGATACCGTGTTTCTCCAGAAACAACCGGTCAAACAGGCGGGAAGTCACCATGCCCCAGATGCCGCTGAACATCTTTTCATCTTCCCAGTGCTCGCGATCCACGACGATTTCCTTCTGGGTCTGATCCCAGAGGACCTTCTCCGTCATCGGGAAGAGGCCTTCCCGTTCCACCTCGAATTCCCGACGAAAGACGACCATCTGGGAAGCCGTCCGCTTCATGTGGCGAATGGCCGTCTGCAAGCACTTCGGCGTATAGCTGTCGTCCCCGTCGAGGAACCCGAGATAGGGCGCCGTGGCAAATTTCATTCCGTAATTGCGCGGACTGGAAGGGGTGCGGGCATCGTTGGAAAGGGCCTTGACGATCACGTTTTCATGCCCATCCAGCAATTTGTGCACCGCCTCATGATAGCTTTGCTCCGTATTGTGCAGGACCACGATCCACTGCACGTTGGAAAATCCTATAGTCTGCGCTTTCAGGGATTCATAGCCCCGCCGAAACAGCTCCATATCCACATTGTGAAAGGGTGTCACAACGGATACCTGATATGCTTTTTCCTGTCCCATGGTTCCTCCTCATATACGCTGCAAACGCTCGACCATGAGCCGGTTCGCGGCGTAACGCTCCAGTGCAGCCATTTG
>CALGGN010000306.1 GCA_937915915.1 uncultured Selenomonas sp.
AGAAAAATCCTTCGACAATGACAAAAGCTCATTTAATCAGCGTTTCCTTAAGAAACTGTTTTTGTGTCTACCGGTAGGTATGGAGGAAGTACTGTGAGATATGTAGTAATTGGTGGGACAGGTTTTCTGGGAGCTCATTTGACAGATGAGCTGATAAAAGATGGAGAAGAAATCTGCATATTGGATATTGTGAAATATAGAGGAGATATTTCGGAAAAAACGAATTTTTATCATTTTGATATATGTGATACTGAAAGTATCAATGCTTTTGACTTTCGGAAGGATGATATTGTGGTTCACCTTGCAGCCAATCAATATCATCATAAAGTGCCCCATGGAAAAGAGGCGGCACATGATTATTTTTTTGGAACCAATTATTATGGGACAAAGAACTTGTTGGAAGCAATGGAAAAAAAAGGCTGTACCAGAATGATTTTTTTTAGTACTGATATGACGTATGGGAAGCCGCAATATCTGCCTGTGACGCCATCGCATCCTCAGGTTCCTTTTGGATTTTACGGTGAAAGCAAGAAAGCGGCGGAAGAGTTGTGTTGCACATACAGGGAGAAAGGCTTTGCTATTACAATTTTTCGCCCTAGGATGATTTTGGGACCGGGGCGCTTGGGCATCTTGTCGAAGTTGTTTCGCTTGATGAAAATGAATTTTCCCGTGCCGCTGATAGGAAATGGTGAAAATTGCTACCAGATGGTTTCGGTATTTGATTGCGTCCAGGCAATCAGGAAATGTGTGCAGCATGGCATCCCCAATAAGGAGTATAATCTCGGCTCGGATTGCCCACCGACGGTTTACGAATTACTGCAAGATGTTATTTCGACCGTTGGTTCTCATTCTGTGCTTTTGCGGACAAACGGGAATCTGGTCAAACGTACATTGTCGTTTTTGGAAAAATTGGGAATCTCCCCGATGTATCGAGAGCAGTATGAGATTGCAGACGAAAATTACATTTTAGATATCCAAGACACGAAAAGGGATTTGGACTGGCATCCGGAATATAATGACAAAGATATGCTGTATCAGGCGTATGAATTCTATAGGGAACAGAGAAGATGAAAAATGAGAAGATAGGGTCGGCTCAACGCCTGAATGTGGATGCTCTTATGAAGAAGGGTGTCATAGGGGTATTGCTCGGCTGTTTGGTCACGACAATCATCATTTTTTGTGCGGATGGGAAGAATTTATCGCAGAGTATGTCTCAGGTGGACAAATTGACTTTTCCTATACAGCACCGACAATTGTGGGCGAACGGCTAAGCGGCGTACTCGGCTGTTTCTTGCTTTGTTTATTTGCGGCCTGCGTGGATGGAGAGTTCAGTTGGCGTATTTGGGAATTTGGCGTTGCGATTGTTTGCCTTGTGGTGCCGGTGTTGGCGATGCTTCACTCTGCAACGCTGAGGGACAGAATGTTTCGCGGATTGCGCCGCATCAAAATACTGGAACAACACATGGAAAAATGCAGGTCTTTTTATAACAGTACGGTTGAGCTCATGGGGTTTCGGCCTCTTTTGGCGGCAGTGCTCATCAGTGTGGGATATTGGTTTCTGGAGTGCATGATTTTTTATTCCCTGTTATGCGGTTTCGGTATCTCCATGGAAATGTTCCATGCGATACTGCTTTTGACGGCGATCTCAATCGGCGGTGGGCTGACCATGCTGCCTGGGAGCATTGGTGCATTGGAAGGGGGAATGATTGGCGTTTTGATGTACTATGGGGCAGATGTGGCAATTGCCGGTGGATTGACCCTGCTGCATCGATTTTTTGCCATGTGGAGCGTTGTGCTGATCGGCTGGTGCGTGCTGATTTATAACAGAAAGAATTTTGGTTTGGTGTCCGGAAATCCAGGGAATAGAGGTGCAGAATGATGGTGTATGCGTTGCTTCCGTTTCTTGCTTGGATTATTGCAGGGTGTACGAAGTTTTTCTTTAATTTCATACGTTTTGGAAAAGATGCAAAGAAACATATCGGCTATGGAGGATTTCCCAGCACGCACACGACCATATTATCATCTGTTGTGTTCTTTTCCGGTTTTCAAGAAGGATTCCAAACGCCGCTTTTTTCTGTGGGATTGGGAGCGTTGTTGATTTTGGTCATAGATGCACATAGCTTGCGAAACAAGGTCGGGATGCATGCCCAGGTATTGAACAAATTGCAACAGGATGTCATTTTGCGTGAAAAGATGGGGCATAGTTGGGGAGAGATTGCAGGCGGGCTGGTATTGGGGTTGCTGCTTGGTTATGGCGCATCTTTGATTGCATAGGCTATACCCGCTATTCTTGCACTTTTTGAAGTCGAAGAAAATTTTCGCCATAAAGTAACTTCTGCCTGTTTGGCGTGTTGCACGTGCAACGCTATGACAAAATTTGAGGGGAAGATGCATTAACGCATCTTCCCCCTTTTGGTCTTTATCCCATGCCTACCATCTGCTTTGCAAGCTGTACGGCCTTTACGCCATCCGGGGCGTAGGCGTCGGCACCTGCGGCATCGGCGTATTCCTGGGTGAGCGCAGCGCCTCCGACCATGACTTTGGCGGCGCAGCCTGCCTCGTGAAGCTGTTCGATGACCTTGTCGATCTGGATCATGGTGGTGGTCATGAGTGCGCAGAGCCCGACGATATCCGCTTTGTTTTCGATGGCGGCTTTCACGATTTCGGCGGCATCTACGTCCTTTCCGAGGTCGATGAGCCGGAAACCGCTGTTCGCAAGCAGTGCGCCCGTGATATTCTTTCCCAGGTCATGCACATCTCCCTTGACCGTCGCGATGACCACCGTTCCCTTGTCGGTTGCCTTCTGTGCGGGCAGAAGCTCCTTGAGTTTGTCGAATGCCGCGCGCATGGTTTCGGCTGAGAGCAGCACCTGCGGCAGGAAGACGCGGCCTGCGCCGAAATCCACGCCGATATCGTTCATGGCGGCGGTGAGCGCCTTTTCCGTGATTTCATTGGAGTCGTGCCCTTCCTGTATGGCCTTTGCGACAAGCTCCGCGATTCCGTCTTTTTCACCCTCGATGACGGCCTGCTTGATGGCTGATATGGCATCGAGCTCCGTGATTTTTGCGGTTGCCGCAGTCTTCGGGACGCTGAGGTTCGCCTCATTCTTGCTGTAGGCAAGCCCATTGGGGTCTTTTCCGAGCAGGGCAGCGCTTGCCATGAGCGCGTTCTGCATGGTGTCGTCATAGGGGTTCATGATGGGCGCGTCCAGTCCCGCCGCAAGACACATGGCAAAGAAGGTGCTGTTGATGAGCGGGCGGTTCGGCAGGCCGAAGGAGATGTTGCTGAGTCCCATGGTGGAGGGATAGCCGAATTCCTTGCGGTAAAGCCGCAGGGTTTCCATAACCTCATGGCACGCGTTGGCATCTGCGGAGATGGTCATGACCAGTGCATCCAGCAGGAAATCCCCGTCGGAAAGTCCTGCTTCCTTCGCCGCGCGAATGATCCTGTGCATGACACCGACGCGTTCCTTTGCCGTTTTGGGCACGCCCTCATCCGTCAGGGGCAGGCAGAGGATTGCCGCGCCGTAGCGTTTGGCGAGAGGCAGGAATTCACGCAGTCTTGCCTCTTCTGCGCTCACAGAGTTGATGAGCGCCCGCCCCGGATAGGCGCGGAGCCCTGCCTCCAATGCCGTTGCGTCGCTGGTGTCGATAGCAAGAGGGGCATCCGTGATCTGGGAAATCTCCGTGACGGCATTTCGCATGGCAGCGGCCTGATCGATGCCCCCGACGCCCATATTGACATCCAGCAGCTTTGCGCCGGCTTTGGCCTGATTCACTGCTTCTTTCTTTACGGACAGCAGAGAGCCGTCACGGATTTCTGCGGCAAGTTTTTTTCTGCCGGTGGGATTGATGCGCTCCCCAATCAGCACGGTAGGGAGTTCCTTGTCGATGGTGACGGTGCGCGTGCGGCTTGCCAGCATGAGACGGCGGGGGGAGACGTTCCGCTTCGGTTCCTCGCAGTCCTTGACAGCTTCCGCAAGGGCGCGGATGTGTTCCGGTGTCGTGCCGCAGCAGCCGCCTACGACACGCACACCCTTTTGCACCATGTGGGCGGTGATGTCCGCAAAGGACGGCGGTAGGATATTGTATACGGTCTTGCCGTTCACATTCGTCGGCATACCGGCGTTCGCTTTAAGGATCACGGGGATCGAGGCACAGCGTAGGTATTCCTCCACGATGGGTTGGAGCTTGTCGGGTCCGAAGGAGCAGTTCACGCCGATCGCGTCAGCGTCCATGCTCTCGAGCATGGCAGTCATCGCCGCGGGTGACGCGCCTGTCATCAGCTTGCCCTTGTCGGTGTAGGCGTTGGACACGATCACGGGCAGATCACAGTTCTCCTTGACCGCCAACAGCGCTGCCTTGGTCTCATAGCTGTCGTTCATGGTCTCGATCATCACGAGGTCAACGCCGCACTCAGCGCCGATCTGTACGGTCTTGGCGAATACCGCGACCGCTTCTTCAAAATCGAGATCGCCCAGCGGCTTTAGCAGTC
>CALGGN010000307.1 GCA_937915915.1 uncultured Selenomonas sp.
AACGGGAGATGAGATTGCTGGCGGCATCGAACTGCCACGTCCCCACTTGCCGAAAACCGTACCGCTCCAAGCAGCGGATCTGTTTGGGAGTTGCCAGCCCTTCCTCCTGCCGCCGTTTCAGACGGTCGATGAGAAGGGAGGCAAGTCCGGCATTTTCCACGGTATCAGGGAGAATGCCACGTTTCTCCAAGAACGACAGTTGCTTTTCCGAAGGAGGTCCCATCTCCCAAGGAAATGTCGGCGTGTAGCTTGCCAAGTCCTCGGCGGCAATGGATAAGGCATACTGGATGGGGTCTACCAGCTTTTTGGCACGGCTCCGCATTTCGGCAAGTTCCCGCGCCAGAGCCTCTTCCCGCTCCTTCAGCACATCCCGCTCCGCCTCTTCCTCGGCTTCCAGGATGTCCACTTCCTCATCGTTCTGGATTTTCTCGTTGATGGCCTCGGCAATCTGGGCATCCTTGGCGATAAGACTGGACGGCTTGCACAAGTCGTGCCGCTCCGTAAGCCAGAGAAAGTCCAAGAGCAGGAGGTTTTCCTTGCCGGGAAAGAGCCGCATTCCCCGTCCCACCATCTGCTGATACAAGCTACGCACCTTGGTGGGGCGAAGGACTACGATGCAGTCCACGGCGGGACAATCCCAACCTTCCGTCAGGAGCATGGAATTGCACAGCACATCGTATTTGCCGTTTTCAAAGTCTGCGAGAACTTCTGCGCGATCATCACTCATGCCGTTGACTTCGGCAGCTTTGAGTCCTACATCATTCAGCATTTGGCAGAATTTCTGCGAGGTTGCGATAAGCGGCAGGAACACCACGGTCTTTCTGCCCCGGCAATGCTCTGCCATCACCTTGGCAATCTGTGCGAGATACGGCTCCAAGGCGTAGCCGATGTCCGTTGCGCTGTAATCCCCGCCGGAGATACCCGCTTGGCTGATGTCCAGCTTAAGGGGTATCATTCGAGCCTTGACGGGAGAGAGATAGCCTTCCCGTATGGCTCGGCTCATGGAATACTCGTAGGCTTGGGAGTCGAAAAATCTGCCCAATGTCTGCTTATCTCCCCTGTCCGGGGTTGCCGTCACGCCGAGAATATTGGCTTCCGGGAAATGCTCCAGCACTGCCTGGTAGCTCGCGGAGAGGGCGTGGTGCGCCTCATCAACGATGATAGCCCCGAAAAAATCGTTTGCGTACTGTTTCAGCCGCTTCTCCCTTGCAAGCGTCTGGACGCTGCCGATTACCACCGGCGTCCATTTGCCGACGGCAGTGCTCTCGGCCTTCTCTACCTCAGCCTTTAGCCCCGTTGCGGCTTTCAGCTTTTCCGCAGCCTGTTCCAGCAGCTCTCCCCGATGCGCCAGGATAAGCACTTTCAGCCCCTTCATCACGCAGTCGGCGGTGATCTTGGCAAAAACGATTGTCTTGCCGCAGCCCGTGGGGAGGACGAGGAGCGTCTTTTTCCTGCCGCTCTCCCATTCCGCCTCAACCCTCTGCCGCGCTTCTTCCTGGTATGGCCTGAGCGCCATTGCCATGCTGCATCATCCTTTCGGCGGGTCGATGAATTTCTTGATGTTGTTGTAGA
>CALGGN010000308.1 GCA_937915915.1 uncultured Selenomonas sp.
GTGCCATTTTCGGCTATGCTGTGGATCTCGGTGGCAATTCCCTGTAATTTTTGCTTTAAGAGTTCTGCATCATACCCTGCTTCCAGCTCGACAGCATAGCCGAAAATGGCACAGCGCATCTGCGTAAGCATGTTATCTAGGAAATTCCCGCTGCGTCCGACGCTGTAGGCCAACTCTGCAGCTTCGGCAGATTTTGCGCTGAGATGGATATCCTCCGGCAGAATGGTCCAGCTCCGGTCTTCATAGTTGAGCCGAATGAGCCGGTTCGCGAGCTTTTGCTTTCCTGTGCGCTCAAAGAACTGCTCGGCCTCGTCCTTGGCCATGCCCGCAAGTTTTGTGCCCGTATGCTGCACTCCCATGATGACGCGCCCGCTGTTGATGACAGAGACGGACACGAGCCCTGCAATGACAGCAGAAAAGTAGACGAATGCCGTGAGGAAGAACAAGAGTTTTCCCCATGCAAAGGATTTAGGGGAATCCTCCATGGAATCAGTGGATACGGTCGTGTTCATGTGATATTCTCCTGACAATGGATTTTTTATTTCCATTATAGCGGTTCGCTCTTGCAGTGGCAATGAGAAAAACATCCAATCTTGCTGTCCATAAAATGATTTCGGATCCCTTCGGGAGGATGAAAAACGGGTACCCGGCCGGAAAGCATGGATACCCGTTTTTCTCATTCTTATATTGTAAGTTTTTAGAACGCAGCGACGATGGCGCCTTTGTACTTGTCCTCGATGAACTTCTTCACCTTTTCGGATTTCAGTGCCTTCAGGAGCGCTTGGATCTCAGGGCGGTTCTCGTCACCCTCGCGGACTGCCACGATATTTACATAGGGAGATGTCTTGTCCTCCATGAACAGTGCGTCCTTGGTAGGAACGAGATTGATTTGCATTGCGAAATTGGTATTGATGACGGCTGCATCTACATCCTCCAGAGTGCGCGGAACCTGAGCGGCCTCGACTTCCTGGAACTTGAGATGCTTCGGATTTTCGACGACATCCTGTACCGTTGCCTTCTCGCCCACACCGGCTTTGAGCTTCAGCAGGCCTGCTTTTTCAAGGAGCAGCAGGGAACGCCCGCCATTGGTCGGATCGTTCGGGATGGCAATGGAAGCGCCATCAGCCAGTTCCTTCAAGTCCTTGATATTTTTGGAATAGATGCCCATCGGCTCGATATGAATGCCGCCTGCATTCTTGAGCTTCACTTCCTTGTGCTCCTCGGTGAAGTTCAAGAGATACGGCTCATGCTGGAAGAAATTCGCATCCAGCTCCTTGTCGTTGAGGGCAAGGTTCGGCTGCACATAGTCGCTGAATTCCACGATGTCCAGCTTGATGCCTTCCTTTTCCAGCTCCGGCTTGATCTGCTCCAGAATTTCCGCATGGGGAACCGGCGTTGCGCCGATTTTCAGCGTTTTCACACCGGATGATGTTGCGGCGGCAGAGCCGGAAGATGCCTGCTGGCTTCCGCCGCATCCCGCAAGGGCCACGAGAGCGAACGCAAGGGAGGCGATGATTGCAAACAGTTTTTTCATAAGGGTTTCCTCCTTTGAGATAGGGGACTGACCATATTTGTCTTGTCAGTTCCTAGGGGTGAAATTTATTTCTTGTTCAGCCGTTTTGCAAGCGTATTGCCCGCAAATTGTACCAGCTGCACGAGAACGATGAGGATGATGACTGTGGCGATCATGACATCTGGGCGGAACCTTTGGTAGCCGTAGCGGATGGCAAGATCACCAAGCCCGCCGCCCCCGATGGCGCCTGCCATGGCGGATTCGCCGACAAGCGCGATGATGACAGTCGTGAGCTGCGCCGTGATGCTCGGCATGGATTCCGGCAGCAGCACTCTCCATATGATTTGCATGGGAGTCGCGCCCATGGAAAGGGCGGCCTCCACAATGCCGTAGGGGACTTCTTTGAGCGAGGTCTCCACCTGTCTTCCGATGAAGGGAATCGAGGCGATGACCAGCGGCACCATGGCAGCCGTTGTGCCGATCGCGCTCCCCACAATGAGGCGCGTCAGCGGAATGATGGCCACCATGAGGATGATGAAGGGAATGGATCGGATGGCATTCACGATGGAGCCGATGATGCGGTTCAGCGTGAGATTTTCCAGGATCTGCCCCTTGCTTGTGGTGTGCAGCAGCACGCCGAGGGGGATGCCGAACACCGTGGCGATTGCCATGGAGACAACGACCATGTAAACGGTTTCACCGAGAGCTTTCGTCAGCAATGGAATCATGTCGCCTGACATAGCCGATCACCTCCACTCTTACATCTTCCTTGGAGAGGAAATCCAAAGCATCCCGAATGTCCTCCTGCGCACCGGTCAGTCCGATGATCATGCGGCCAAAGGGCGTAGACTTGATGCGGTCCAGATTGCCGAAGAGCATTGTGACTTCGACTTTCGGTACAGCGCGTACCATATTCGCAATGACGGGATTGTCCGCCGTGGTTCCGATAAAGATGAGACGCAGCAGCAGGAAACTGCCCTCGGTCGGGGTCTCGGATATCGGCTGACCTCGGAAAGCTGTCGGCAAATCGTTGGACAGCAGGACGCTGATGAATTCCTTTGTGATGGGCTTTTGCGGATTTGTGAAAATTTCCAGCACACTGCCCTGCTCGGTAATCACGCCGTGCTCGATCACCGCGACCTTGTCGCAGATGTCCTTGATGACCTGCATCTCATGGGTGATGACCACGACCGTCAAGGCGAGTTTTTGGTTGATATCCTTGATCAGCTCCAATATGGATTTCGTGGTCTGCGGGTCCAGTGCGCTGGTCGCCTCGTCGCAAAGCAGCACCTTCGGGTCGCTGGCAAGCGCCCTTGCGATGCCGACACGCTGTTTCTGCCCGCCCGAAAGCTGGGAGGGGTACTGCTCCCGTTTGTCGGAAAGCCCTACCAAGTCCAGAAGAGGTTCTACCTTCTGTTGGATCTCCTCAGGGGATACCCCCGAAAGCCGCAAGGGAAACGCGACATTGTCATAGACTGTGGCGGAGGACAGCAGGTTGAAGTGCTGAAAAATCATGCCGATGTCCTTGCGCGCCGCACGCAGTTCGCTTTCGCTCAGTGCCGTCATGTCCTTCCCGTCCACAAGCACCGTCCCAGTCGTGGGGCGTTCCAAGAGGTTGATGCAGCGAACCAGTGTGGACTTGCCCGCGCCGCTGAGCCCAATGATGCCATAGATCTCGCCGCGCTCGATCGTCAAGTCGATGCCCTTGAGCGCCTGAACAGGCCCCGAAGGGCTGTCATAGGTCTTGGTGATATGAGAAAGCTTTATCATCCGCTTTCTCCTCCTTAAAATCATAGTTCACAGATATGTTTTATAATATCATATCAGATACCTTTTGTCAACACACGCTTCCTATTGTACCTTTTTTAGAGGAGAGATTCAACTGTATATTTTGCCATAGGCGAAATTTGAACGCCTGCGTTATGTCAGGACGAGCCTGACGAAACGCCGTAAAGTATATTTTGCCTATGGCAAAATCTGAACGCTTGCGTTATGTCAGGACGAGCCTGACGAAACGCTGTAAAGTATATTTTGCCTATGGCAAAATTTGAACGCCTGCGTTATAATGAACTTACTGGACACCTACGGTGTTTGCACGTCCTTACACGAAATCTAAGCTCCCACTGCGCCTATCGGCTTGTGCTCGCTAAGATTTCATAGCAAAACTACGAAGCGAAAAGGGGAGATGGAGAATGAGCGTGACATACAGTGTGGCAATCAGCTATCAGAATGATTTGGGATATATCGAGTATGACGGTGAGGCGAAGAAGGCGACGGTCGTGCTTGCGAATGAGGAAGGAAAGCGCCTCACGGAGGATTATCTTGCGAAGGTGCATGAGATTGCGGTGCCGCATGAGACTTTGATGGATTTTACGGAAGAGACCGTGGACCCGCAGGCGGATGAGGAGAGCCTGAAGCTCGCGCTTACGCGGCTTTGGAACGCGACGCAGGTGCATGTGGACTGGAGCCGCCCTGTGGATTATGTGAAGGCGCATCCGCATTATTGAGGATTTGTTCAGAAATAAATTTAGGAAGGGCAGTCTATGCACGAGTGCACGGACTGCCCTTCCTTTGTATCCGGTTCAGTTTTCCTGTACAGCATCCCAGCCGACCTGCAGAGCCTTCATGTTCTGCTCTATGGTATGGGGAGGGACGCGGTGGGAAACGGAGACCCTGATGGTCTCGAAGTCTACGATTTTCGTGATATGCGCAAGCGCTCCCAGCGCCACGATGTTCGCGAACAGGCTTTTTCCTACCTGCTCCACGGCAAGCTTGGTGATGGGAATGCGGATGACCTTCGGGAAATCCGGAACCTCCGGCACAAGGTCGGAATCCAGCACCAGCGTGCCGTCCGGGGACAAATCCGCATAGTATTTGTCTGCGGCTTTCTGCGTCATGGCAAGCACGAGATCCGGCTGCTTGACATGGGGGTGGAAAATAGGGCCGTCATCGATGATGACTTCGGATTTCGATGCGCCGCCGCGCGCCTCCGGTCCATAGGACTGTGACTGCACGGCCTCCTTGCCTTCGGCGACCGCTGCCTCTGCGAGGATGATGGCGGCGGTGATCACGCCCTGCCCGCCGGAGCCGGATAATCTAAGCTGTCTTCTCATTTGCCTGCACCTCCCGCGCGCTCGATGACCTGATCGTAGGCCGTGTCATAGTCGGCGGCCTCCGCTTTGTAAAAGAGCCCGATGGGGAACTTTTCGCCGTCCTTTTTTTCGTCCGGCAGTTTGTCCCAGGCATTCTTCATCACGGCATTGTCCCGCATCCATGCCATCATCTCGGCAGGTGAGCCCATTTTGTTCTTGCGGCCGTAAGCCGTGGGGCACTGCACCAGCGCTTCGATAAAGGAGAAGCCCTGATTGTCGAGGCCGTCCGCGATCATATTGGTGAGATGTGCCACATGGAATGCCGTGGAGCGTGCCACATAGGTTGCGCCCGCGGCCGCTGCGAGATGGCAGGCATCAAAGGGACGGTCCACGGAGCCGTAGGGTGCTGTGGTTGCCTTCTTGCCGAGGGGCGTCATGGGGGATGCCTGTCCCCCCGTCATGCCGTAGATATTGTTGTTGAACAGGACCACGGTGAGGTCGATATTCCTGCGGCAGCCATGGATGAAGTGGTTGCCTCCGATGGCCGTGCAGTCACCGTCGCCCGTGATGACGATGACATGCAGCTCCGGATTGGCGAGCTTGATACCTGTTGCGAACGGGATGGCGCGCCCGTGCGCTGTGTGCAGCGTATCGAAGTCCATGTAGCCCGAAGCGCGGGAGGAGCAGCCGATGCCCGATACAATGACGGTATTGTCCTGATTCAGGTGGGGCTTTTTCTCGATGGCCTGCACAATGGCTTTCATGGCAATGCCGTTTCCGCAGCCGGGGCACCAAAGGTGGGGCAGGCGGTTCTGGCGAAAATATTTTTCATAGCTTCTTTCCATTATGCGTTCCCTCCTTGGATGAGCTGATCGATCCCGGCCTCGATTTCCTTCGGTTCAAAGATCTGCATATTGTACTTCGCGCAGAGTTCCACCGGACACTGACCTGCAGCGGCGCGCGCGACTTCTCCCACGATCTGTCCATAGTTGAGCTCGGCCACGAGGATGCCCTTGACCTTTGCGGCGAGCGCATGGATCGCCTTGTCCGCGAAGGGCCAGATGGTGATGAGGCGCAGGAGCCCGACCTTCTGCCCCTTGGCGCGCGCGTTCTTGACCGCTTCGTAGGCCGTGCGCGCTGTGCCGCCGAAGGCGACGACCGCATATTCCGCATCGTCCATGAAGGATGCTTCCACATGAATGATTTCGTCCTCTGCTATCTCGATTTTTTTGTGCAGTCGACGGATGGCTTCCTCCGTGACTTTCGGGCTGCCTACCGGGAAGCCCGTTTCGTCATGGATGAGACCCGATACATGGATATGATAGCCTTCGCCGAAGTTCGCTGTGTTCGGCACAAGGTCCTTGTCCGGACGGTATGGCTCATAGCCCTCTGCGCGGCTGCAGCCTGGCTTGCGCCGCGGATAGACTTCGATTTCGTTTTCTTCGGGCAGTTCCACTTTTTCGCGCAGATGCCCGACGATTTCATCCATGAGCAGGATGACAGGGGTGCGGAAACGTTCCGAGTAGTTGACGCATTTGACGGTAAGGTCGAATGCCTCGCGGACGCTCCACGGGGAGAGCGCGATCATCGGATGGTCGCCGTGCGTGCCCCAGCGCGCCTGCATGACATCTCCCTGCGAGGGCGCGGTAGGCTGTCCCGTAGAGGGGCCGACGCGCTGCACATTGACGATGACCACGGGGATCTCGGCCGCTGCGGCGTAGCCGATCAGCTCCTGCTTCAGGCTGATGCCCGGTCCGGAGGAGGCGGTCAGGGATTTTTTTCCTGCGAGGGAGGCGCCGAGCACCACGCCCATGCTCGCGATCTCGTCTTCCATCTGTATGAATTTGCCGCCGACCGTGGGAAGGAGCTTTGCCATGCCCTCCGCAATCTCGGTGGAGGGGGTGATGGGATAGCCGCCGAAAAATCGGACGCCCGCCGCAAGAGCGCCCTCTGCCACGGCCTCATTGCCCTGCATCAATCTTGCTTTTTTCATTTTGCATCCACCGCCTTGTCCATGAATATTGCATAGTCCGGGCAGCGCAGCTCGCACTGTCCGCAGGCGATGCATGCCTCCGCGTTCACGATTTTGACCTTGCCCAGTTCATCAAGAGCGAGCACCTGTTTGGGGCAGAACGCGACGCAGATCCCGCAGCCCTTGCACCGTGCCAGCTTGACGGTGATATTCGACTTCATGCCAAACCCTCCTGACATGCAGAATGTAGAACAAATTCCGCATGGTTTCATTTCTTATATAACATGAATGTTATAGAAAATATACTTCATTAAGCATACTTTCACATCATAGCAGAAAAGCAGGAAAAAATCTACTGTTTTGAGAAGTATACAATTGCGAAAAGATGGATATATGTTACAGCACGGCAAGCTCCAGCACGGCGATGTATGGCGCGAGCCTTGCTGTTGCGGCCCGTGTGTATCAGGCATATAACACGACCTATGCGGCGGCTCTGAAGAAGGACGCGGAGCGGGTCTGGAAGTTCCTCTCCAAGACGCCCGATCCGTTCTACCGCGTGGACGAGGGACAGGAGAGCGGTTCCGGCCCTTACAACAAGGACAAGGATGCAGAGGAGCGTATCTGGCTGGCTGCGGAGATGTTCAAGACCACGGGCGACAAGAAGTATGAGGACTATTTGAAGAAGAATGCGGCTCTTTTGACGACGAAGCCCAGTTTCTTCACTTGGGACAACACTCTTGCTCTGGGGCAGTATGCCTACGCCACCAGCGAGAATGCGGATCCCGCATTGAAAGAAAAGACGCAGAATGCGTTCCTTGCCTATGCGGATGATGTGGTGAGAAAAATCAACGGGGACGGCTATCGCTGCGCCCTGGCGAAGGAAGAGTATACTTGGGCATCCACGAAAAATGCCCTGATTATGGGCGATATGCTCCTCATGGCGAACAGGATTTCCGCGAAGCAGGAGTATGTAGAGGGCGCTCTGGACCAAATCCACTATCTCTTTGGGCGCAATGCGCTGAACAAGAGCTTTATGACGGGGGTGGGCGCGAATCCGCCGGTGCATCCCCACAACCGCATCCATGAGAGCACGGGAGCCTATGTGCCCGGTCTTGTGGTGGGCGGACCGAATTTCGTCAGCGGCGGCGACCCGGACCAGACGAAATATCTGGCAAGCAGCAACGTGGCGCCGGCCAAAGCATATCTCGATGTGCTGATGTCGTGGTCCACGAATGAGTACGCCATCGACTACACAGCTTCGGCAGCCTACGCGCTCGCATGGTTCACCAAGGCGGATCCGGGCATGACGGCAGACCGGCTGAAACTGGCGCGGGAATTCCCGCCCGTTTCCCAATAACGCGTTTCCCCCATTTATGTATATTTCTCCTAGTCAAACAAGTGTCATTCTCCGCGCGCATTTTCCCATTTTTTGCGCATCTTTCGAGAGCGGGGCGTGGCACTTGTTTGGCTAGGAGAAATTAAAAAAAATAATACATAGTTTGTATATATGTATTGACAGTTTTTATAGAATCGCATATAATACTGTCTGGATGAAATCACAAATATATCAGTTCTTTCGCCGACGGCCCCTTGGGTCGCAATCAAGAGATCGGAAGAGCACACGTCTGAACTCCAGT
>CALGGN010000309.1 GCA_937915915.1 uncultured Selenomonas sp.
GTCCGTCACGGTTGGACACCACGACGCGGGGATCGTCGAGACCGCGCGAGTTGTCGGGGAAGAACTCGCGGCAGACGTTCACGAACATCTCGTCCGGCTCCACAACGTCGATACGCTCTATCTCGTCATAGTAGGACAGCTCGCGTGCCACTCCGCCGTCTCCGCCGCCTATGACAAGGACGTTGCGGACGTTCGGGTGCACCGCCATTGGCACGTGCACGATCATTTCGTCGTAGGTGAACTCGTCCTTTTCCGAGAATATAACACTGCCGTCGGACGTCACAAACCGCCCGAACTCCGGCGACTCGAACACATCAATGCGCTGGAACTCGCTCTCCCCGCTGTAAAGCTGGCGGTCTACCTTAATGGAAAAACACGCATTCTCCGTATGGGGCTCCGTGAACCATAGCTCCATGCATTTTCACTCCTTCATCACGTTCAAACGGCAGATATTCATATCCTCAGGCCCGGTCATCTGGCAGCCTTTTTTCTTTGCATAGCGGATATAGGAAAGGATCGGCTCCGTAATGCGCTCCCCCGGCGCCAGGATCGGGATGCCCGGCGGATAGCACATGACAAACTCCGCAGAGACACGCCCTGCGGTTTTGCCAATGGGCAGGGATTCCTTTTCCGCATAAAAGGCCTCCTGCGGACCGCAGTCCACCGTCGGATCGATGTATTCCGCCTCCAGCATTTTCGAGGGATCCTTGCGATAGTTGCGGCGGATCTCCGCCAGAGCCGCCACCAGCCGCTCGATGTCCTTCGGACGGTCCCCCACCGACACATAGGCCAGGAGATTCCCGATATCCCCGAATTCCGTCTGGATATCGTATTCGTCCCGCAGAATATCATAGACCTCCACACCGGCCAGCCCGATGGGACGCGTGAAAACCGAAAGCTTCGTGATATCGAAATCATAAATCGCATCACCGTCCACCAGTTCGCGCCCGTACGCGTAATAATCCCCGATGGCGTTGATCTCGTCCCGTGCATACTCCACCAGATCGATGACCTGGCGAAAAATCTCCTTGCCGTGCAGCGCAAGATTCCTGCGGGAAATATCGAGGCTGGACATCAGCAGATACGAGCCGCTGGTCGTCTGGGTGATATTGATGATCTGGTGCACATAGCCCGGCTGAACCGCCTCGCTGCAGAGCAGCAGGGAACTCTGTGTCAGAGAGCCGCCCGACTTGTGCATGCTGACGGACGCCATATCCGCACCGGCCTCCATCGCGGACACGGGAAGCTCCTCATGGAAATAAAAATGCGTTCCGTGCGCCTCATCCGCCAGTACCAGCATACCGCGCTCATGGGCCATGCGCACGATTTCCCGCAGATGGGAGCAGATGCCGTAATAGGTCGGGTTGTTCACCAGCACCGCCTTCGCGTCGGGATTGGCCTCCATCGCCGCCCGTACCTCGTCCACACGCATCCCAAGGGCAATGCCAAGCGTCTCATCCATCTGCGGATTCACATAGACAGGCACGGCTCCGCAGAGGATCAGCGCATTGATCGCACTCCGATGCACATTGCGGGGCATGATGATCTTCTCGCCTCGTTTCAAGGCCGTGAGCACCATGGCCTGCACCGCGGAGGTCGTGCCCCCCACCATAAAAAAGGCATGCGCCGCCTTGAACGCCTCCGCTGCCAGCTGCTCCGCATCCCGGATCACGGAAACGGGGTGGCAGAGATTGTCCAGCATCTTCATGGAATTCACATCCACATCCAGACACTTCTGCCCCAAAAACTCCGCCAGTTCCCGATTGCCCCGGCCCCGTTTATGCCCCGGCACATCGAAAGGCACCAGACGCGCGGTCTTCATGCGCTCCAATGCCTCCAGCACAGGTGCGCAATCCTGCGTCAGATAATCCAGCAATCCAAGGTCCCTCCGTCAATAAACATTTCTGCCGCTGAAGATTTCGATCATCTCCCGCCGCAGGCTGTCTGAGATATCCAGCCGCATCTTCGGCGGAATTTCATAGATGTCCGTATTGAACAGGTAGTTCTGCAGTTCCGTTTCCGTCTCTTTGATGAGCATCCGCGTATGGTAGAGATTCGCCTGGTACAGATTGATGTCCACCACATCATAGGCGTCCAATGTCTCCTGCTTGATATATTCCTGAATGGAAGTCATATGGCTGTCCGCGAAGAGCTTCTTCCCCGTCACATCCCGCGTGAAGCCGCGCACACGGTAATCCATGGTGATGATGTCCGAATCGAACTGCCCAATGAGGAAGTCCAGCGTGCGAAGCGGCGTGATTTCTCCGCAGGTCGCCACGTCAATGTCCACGCGGAAGGTCGCGATGCTGGTCTCAGGATGATATTCTGGATAGGTATGCACCGTCACATGGCTCTTGTCCAGATGTGCGAGAATGGTCTCCCGTTTGTCGTTCAGCGTTTGGACGGGCTTTTTCTTCCCGGAAGCCACAGCAGCCTCCTCCGCAATCAAAATCGTCACGCTCGCCCCCTGCGGATCGTAGTCCTGGCTCGCGATGTTCAGGATCCGGGCGCCGATCATCTCCGTCACCCGCGAAAGGATTTTCGTAAGACGCTCTGAATTATACTGCTCATCGACGTACTTGATATAATCCTGCTGCTCCCGCTGCGTCTTCGCATAGCAGATATCATAGATGTTGAAGCTCAAAGATTTGGTAAGATTGTTGAATCCATAGAGTTTCAGCTTTTCTTCCACCGAACAGCCCTGCCTTTCCGAAACAACCGCCTGTGTAAAAAGCTCCATGCGAAACGGTGATTCGCATTACGCCCTTACATGAAATCTAAGCTCGTACTGCGCCTTCGGCTTGTATTCGCTAAGATTTCATAGTAAAAGGAGATGAGTGCATGAAAGAATGGAAGAAACAGCTCACAGCGGCAGCTCTGGGACTGCTGCTGTCTCTGCCGCTGCCCGTCTATGCCTCGGTACAGGAGGATGGGGTGCATCTCACGGTGCTCCATACCAATGACATCCACGCACGGGTACTGCCCACGGATGATGAGGGAAAGACCATCGGCATGGCATGGCTTACCGGGGCCATCCGCAGGGAGAAGGAAATCGAGCCGGACACTCTGGCCCTGGACGCAGGGGATACCTTCCACGGCAGGCCCATAATCAACCTGAGCCGGGGAGCCAATATGGCATCGCTGCTGAACCTTTCCGGTTATGATGCCATGACCCCGGGCAACCATGATTTCGATTTTGGCAGCCAAAGGCTGATAGAGCTGGGGCGGATGCTGAATTTTCCCATTCTCAGCGCCAATGTGCTGGATCAGGAAAACTCCAAAACCATTTTCCCTCCCTATAAGAGTTTCGAGATGAACGGTGTGAAGGTGGCGGTGGTGGGACTCACCACCCCGGAAACTGCTTACAAGACCAATCCCAGGAACGTCACCTCCATCCTTTTTGCCGACCCCATTGCCACCATGAAAGTCCTGATGCCGAAGCTGCGGGCAGAGCATGATGTGGTCATCGGCCTCATGCACATGGGAGTGGACAAAAGCTCCATCGTGACTTCCATCCGGCTGGCCAAGGCCGTGCCGGGCTTTGATATCATCATAGACGGGCATAGCCACACCACCCTGCCCCACGGCATCCGAGAGGGCAAGACCTTGATTTGCCAGACGGGCTGCCATGGCTACCATTTGGGGAAGGTGGAGCTGGTGGTGAAGAACCACAAGCTCCGGAAGGCCACGGCCCGGCTGCTGGACCATGAGGGTGTGAAAAAGCTGGCGGGGACGCCGGATGAGCGCACAGAAGAAGCCATCACGGAAATGCAGCGGGAAACACGGAACGCCTTGGCGGAAGTGGTGGCAGAAAGCAGCAAACAGTTGATTTCCAAGAGGGAAATTGTCCGCACGCGGGAAACGGAGCTGGGGAATCTGGCTGCCGATGCCATGCGTGATGCCACCGGCGCAGATATCGCCGTCATCAACAGCGGAGGCCTCAGGGCGGATCTCCCCCAAGGGAAGGTCACCAGGGAGGATGTGCTGAGCATCTTCCCCTTTGGCAATATCGTGGAAAAAATTGAGGTGCGGGGAAGCGTCATCGAAGCCATGCTGGAGCATTCTGTGAGATACCTGCCCGCTGCTTTCGGCGGCTTCCTGGATGTCAGCGGCCTGACCTTTGATTTGGATGCCAACGCAAAACCCGGCAGCAGGGTCAGCAATGTGCTGGTGCAGGGCAGGCCCCTTTCCCCGGAGGCAACCTACACTCTGGCCCTCAATGACTTTGAGGCCGCCGGCGGGGATGGCTATGAAATGCTCAAGGGAGCCAAGGAATTGGGACAGTACGGCACACTGGAGGATATCTTCAGCCAATATCTGCAGAAGCATGGAGTGGAAGGCATAGCGCTGGGGAGGATTTCCGTGAAATAAGCATTTGACAACCTCGGTTTTGTGTTTTGCAGCTGCTTTGTTTTTGCCACTTTCGCCAAGGAGGATTGAGGAAGATGCAGGGGATAGGGAAACGGAAAATGCTTTGCGGAAAGCAGATTTGTGCCATGCTGTGTGCGGCGCTTCTGGGATTGGGATGCCTGTCGGGAACGGCAGAGGCGGATCAAGCCATCGGCGGCTTTTTCAAACAGATCAGGCAAGCAAACGATATGGACAGGGACGGTCAGGGGGAGTATGAGCTCCTGCACCAGAGCTTTGCAGCCCTGTCGCTGGACAAGGAGTCGCGGCAACGCTATCCTGCCCTTGCCCGGACATTGGACAACATGGCCAAGCAGCAATGGCAGCAGGCACGCAAGACCCGTGAGGACATGAAGAATGAAGCAAGGAGCTTTCGGGAAAACAACCCGAAGTATTATCATCCCTTGACGCATGACGTGGATGTGCTGCCTCGGCGGGCCGATGACAAGGTCGTAAGTTTTCTGTCCATGGAGTACATCGGGGGAAGCGGAGTCCACGGTATGTATGGTTGGCAGGGTGTGAACCTCAGCACAGCCACGGGAGAAGAGATCCATCTCTCCCAGGTGGTGCTGGATATGGGGAGGCTGACAGACGTAGTCACCAAACGGCTCCGGCAGGATTACCCCCAAGGCTGCTATGCGGAAATGGAGGAACTCGTACACAAGATGGCCTTGCAGGATGAGCTGAACTGGAGCCTGGATCCCAAGGGCATCACCTTCTATTTCAATCCCTACGCCATCGGCCCTTATGCTGCGGGACTGATGGAAGCCACCGTGCTTTTTGCGGAAGAACCGGATCTTTTCACGGAAACTTACCGGGAAACGGCAGAATCCTATGCCCAGCCTTTCCCCGACTGGTATCCGCTGACCACCTCCATGACCGGAGGACGGGACATGCTGGCGCTTCGGCAGGAAGGAAAGCAGCTCATCATCGAAGTGAACGGCACAGTGCACAGTTTCAGGGCAGAGCTCGATGATCTGCATCCAGTGCTCATCGACAAGGAGGGACAGATCTACCTCTATGTCGATGGAATCTCTTCCGAGGGCAGCCGCAGGACGATGGTCTTTCGTATGGAAGGGGAAAAGCCTCACCATCTGGCCACCCTGCCCTATACCTTCCTGCACACGGAGGCTGTTTCTCCGGCAGAGCAGCACTACTGGAATTTCCTCACCAATCCCGACGGCTTTTACATGGACAGGGCGGGAAAACCGGGGACATCCACCAAGACGGATATCTGCGCTGTGGGGGAAAATGGGCTGCTGACCTTTGGGTGAGGAAATGCAGGAATTTTTCTCTTCGTGTCGAATAGAGATAAGGCAACAAAAAATGCAAGGGGGAATCGTTATGGCAGAGAATATGCCGGGTGGCTTCCGCAGCATTCGGCTGAAGATGTGTCTGACCCTTTTGCCGGCAATTGCGGTGGGGCTTTTGGTCATTACCGTGCTGGCGGGGTACAACAGCTACAGCAACATTTCCGAGATGGCGGAGCAAAGCATGAATCAAACGATCCGTGCGAATACCTTGGATATCCATGAGCGGCTGCAGCGCATGGACATCATGTGCGGACATTTGGCGGGCAACGTGGAGTACGATTATCGGACGGAGACACCGGAGGAGCTGGGGCGGGATATCGTGGAACTGCTTGACGATGAGCCGCTGGCGAACGGTGGCGGCATCTGGTTCGAGAAATACGGCTACCGTCCCGATGTGGAGTATCTTTGCCCCTTCGCATTCCGCGAGAACGGGAAGCTGAAATTGTCCTATAATTACGTGGCGGAAAGCGGAGAGTTCTTCAACGAGGAATGGTACCAGAAGGGCAAGGCGGCAAAGCAGGGAGAAAGAGCGCTGACGGAGCCATATTTCGATCCTGTTGCGAAGATCATGATGGTGACGTATGCGTCTCCGGTCTATGCGGTGGATCAGAACCGGTTCATCGGGGTTGCGACAGTGGACATGTCCCTGGCGTCCGTGGCGGATATCATTGATGACATCAAGATCGGGGAGACTGGCCATGCCATCCTGACGAGCGCGAAGGGCATCTATATCGCAGGCGTTGACGCAGGCAAGCTGAACGGCGAGACCAATGCCACGGAGGAGAAGAACGCTTCGGTTGCGGCGGCAATGAAGCAGATGATTTCCTCCGAGATAGGGCAGGCGGAATATACCGATGATGACGGGCGGGATATGCTGCTGTACTATCAGTCCGTCCCGGACAGCGGCTGGCATCTGGGGCTTGTGGTCCCGAAGAGTGAGCTGTATGCCAGCGCCAATCGTCTGATCATGGTGCTGGTAGGGATTGCCGTTTTGGTTCTGCTCGTGCTTTTTGCGCTGACTTACCGCACGATTTCCAGCTACGCAACGCGCATCGGCGTAGATCAGAAATTCGCCGAGGATTTGGCGGATGGCGACTATACCCGCCCGGAGGCGGTCGCAAAGGCGAATGACGAGATCGGGCTTTTGGGCAATGCCATCAACAAGATGTTCCGGCAGACCAAGGGCGTGCTCCACACGATTTCGGAGCATTCGGGGAACATGAAGGACTCCAGTGAAATCCTGGGGACTTCTGCGGAGAAGCTTTCCGCAGGCATGGTGACGATCCAGGAGAACATGCGTTCCATCAGCGAGGCCATGATGAACGCCAGCTCCGCAACCGAGGAAGTCAATGCTTCGGTGGAGGATGTCAGCACATCGGCCAGCGTGCTCTCCACGGAGGCGGCGAGCGGATTGCAGCAGGCAGAGGACATCCGCCTGAGAGCGCAGCAGGTCAAGCAGAGCTCTCTGGAGGCAAGGCAGTCGGCAGAGGCTCTGGCAAAGGAGTTCAGCTCGAAACTGGAGCTTTCCATTGAACAGTCCAAAGCGGTGGAGGAAATCGGCATGATGGCGACTGCGATTTCCGGCATCGCGGAGCAGATCAATCTGCTGTCCCTGAATGCTTCCATCGAGGCTGCGCGTGCAGGCGAATTCGGCCGCGGATTCACTGTGGTGGCGGCGGAGATCGGGAAGCTGGCCAAGAGCACGGCGGAAACGGTGGAGCAGATTCAAACGACCATCCGCGATGTGCAGAATGCGTTTGAAAATCTGTCGGGGGATGCAAAGGCAATCCTGGGCTTCCTGAACGAAACGGTAGCGCCCCAATACGATGGGTTCGTAGGCGTGGCGGAGCAGTATGGGCAGGACGCTGAGGAGTTCCACGACATATCGCAGAAAATATCCGATATCAGCAAGCGGGTCAATGACACGATGGAGCAGGTGAGCCGTGCGATGGCGCAGATCGCCAATGCCGCGCAGGATACGGCGGATCTTTCCGTGCGCGTGGCGGATTCGGTCAACGAGGTGTCCGACACGGTGACGGATGTCAACGGCATCAGCCAGCAGCAGTCCTCCATTGCCGAGAGCCTGCGCGAATCGGTGAGCCATTTCAAACTGAAGAAGTAACTTTATGCAAGATACTCTCAGCCGTCCGGACGGGTTGAACCGGACGGCTGATTTTTTTCGATAAGAATTCTCTTGACAGAACAGGGAAATGAGGATAGAATGTGAAAGCATAGAAATAATATATGTATTTATAGTTTTGCGGGAATGATTTCCTGCACAAAAGGAGGAATCGTCATGAGAGATCAAAATGACTCTCTGGATGTGGAGAGTAAGGCGCAGGAGGTCCTGCGCACGCATCGGGGAAACCAGGTGCGCCAGTTCGCACTTTGGTTCGGTGCGCTGTTCATCGGCGCGGGACTCGGCTGGATGGGCATACCAGCGCTCAATGAGATGTTCGACTTTATCGCGACGGTGTTCACCCGCCTGTTCCAGTTCATCGCTGTTCCGACCATCGCGCTGGCGGTCATCACGACATTGGCAGCGCTCGGGGCGCAGAAGGAGACGCGGACCATTTTTGCGCATGCGGTGAGCTATACGCTGCTCACGACGATCGCCGCAGCGGCTGTAGGGCTCGTGCTTTACCTTTGGATCGCGCCCGGTAATCTTCCTGCGGAGGTCGTGGGAGCGGGCATGGCGGATGTGCCGATGGACAAACTGAGCAAGGTCACCTATTATGACCATATCCTGTCCGTTGTGCCGAACAATTTCCTGCAACCGTTCCTGTCGGGCAATGTGCTTTCCATCATGCTCATCGCGGCAGCGGTGGGGCTTGGGCTTGCATTCATGCCGAAGACGGAGAGCCGCGAAACGCTGGTGAAGGGTCTGCAGGGTCTGCAGGAATTGCTGTTCACGCTCATCCGTGCGCTTCTTTGGGCGCTGCCGCTGGGCATTCTGGCATTTGCGGCACAGCTTTCCGCGCAGATCGAGGCAGGCGTGATCGTGGGAGCCTTGGGCAAGTACCTTGCTGTGGTGCTGGGAGGCAATTTCATCCAGTTCTTCTTGGTGATACCGTTGTTCCTGTTCCTGCGCGGACTGAATCCCGTGCATGTGTTCCGTCAGATGTCGCCCGCCCTTGCCGTGGCACTTTTCACCAAGAGCTCTGCGGGGACACTGCCCGTGACGCTGGCCTCTGCGGAGAACAATTTGAAGGCGAATCCGAAGGTGTCCCGATTTGTGCTTCCCATCTGCACCACCATTAACATGAATGGCTGCGCGGCGTTCATCCTTGTGACCTCGCTCTTTGTCATGCAGAATGCGGGATTTGAGCTGCCGCTCGGCACGATGGTTGCATGGCTCTTCATTTCGGTGCTTGCGGCAGTTGGGAATGCGGGCGTACCGATGGGGTGCTATTTCCTGACGCTTTCCCTCATGTCCTCGGTGGGCGCTCCCATCGGACTCATGGGCGTGATCCTGCCGCTCTATACCATCATCGATATGATCGAGACGGCGGAGAATGTCTGGTCGGATTCTGCCGTCTGCGCGATGACGGATCACGATCTGGCAGAAGAACTCACACCGCAGGAGGCTTGATTTTCACTAAAAAAACACCAAGCGTGCACCGGATTGCCCGGCGCGTCGCTTGGTGTTTTTTATTTGCGTCATGAATGGACTGTGTTCAAATATGATATACTGAATACAAGAATCGAGATACCACGATAAACCATGATCCCATAAACACTAGAGCCGCTCATAGACGGCGACATTTCCTTCGCTTTCCTGCACGGAGACTTTCACGCAGAGGGGCACTCTGTCGCAGATCCATTTGGCGATGTTTTCCGCCGTGGGGTTGATGCCATCCCCGAGGATCTCGTTGATATTAGCATGGTCGAGCTTGCCGACGATTTCCTTGATCTTCACGAAGTCCAGCACCATGCCGTCCTCGTTGAGTGTTTCGGATTGGCAGGTCACATCGATGATCCAGTTGTGCCCATGCAGGTTCCTGCACTTGCTTTCATAGGGAAGGCGGAGAGAGTGCGCACTGCTGATCTCGACGCGCTTTGTCACGGTATACATGCCATTCAGCCCTCCAGTGCAGGATCCGCGATGCCGTTCGCCG
>CALGGN010000310.1 GCA_937915915.1 uncultured Selenomonas sp.
ACCCCATCGGAGCCTATGACAAGATCCGCATTGAGGCGCCCTATCATGCGCTGGAAAATGCGGGACATATTGCCTATGTGGAGATGGATGGCGATCCCTCGAAGAATGTGAAGGCTTTTGAGGATATCGTGCGCGCGATGCATGATGCCGATATGGGCTATTTCTCCATCAATCATCCTGTGGACCGTGATCCTGTCTGCGGCTATACCGGCATCATCGAAAACGAATGCCCGCACTGCCACCGCAAGGAAATCGAGCATGGGAGCTTCGTTGTGGACCGCATGAAATGAGCCGGCAGATCTGCGGGCTGTGTCCGCATCGCTGCCGCTTGGAGGAAGGGCAGATCGGGCTTTGCAGGGCAAGGAGCAATGTGGGTGGGACGATTTTGCCGTTGAATTATGGGAAAATCACTTCCATCGCACTGGACCCGATCGAAAAAAAGCCGTTAATGCGCTTTTATCCGGGGAATTTCATCTTGTCTGTCGGCAGCTTTGGCTGCAATCTGCGCTGCCCCTTTTGCCAGAATCACGAAATTTCTCAGGCTGGGCAGGAGTTCCGGCATCAGACCGTGATGCCGGAGCAGCTGGTGCAGATTGCGGAAACGCTTGCCGCCGAACCCAAAGGGAATTTGGGCGTGGCATTTACTTACAACGAGCCTTTGATCGGCGTCGAGTTCCTGCGGGACACGGCCTTTTTGCTGAAAAAACGGGGCATGAAGGTCGTGCTGGTGACGAACGGCATGATGGAAGAAGCACCGTTTCGGGAGCTGTTGCCGCTGGTGGATGCGATGAATATCGATCTCAAAGCGTTTCATGGGGAATTCTACCGTTGGATCGGCGGAGACTTGGAAACTGTGAAGCGGAACATCCGGCTTGCGGCAGGAGCGTGCCATGTGGAGGTCACGACCCTGGTGATACCGGGGAAGAATGACAGCGCGGAGGAAATGGCGCAGGAGGCAGCGTGGCTTGCGGGCATATCGCCGGAGCTGCCGCTCCATATCAGCCGGTATTTTCCGAGATTCCGGTCCGAAATCCCCGCGACAGAAGTGTCCGTCATCTATCGTTTGGCAGATGTGGCAAGGCAGCATCTTTCTCATGTATATGAGGGGAATTGCTGATACAGACCTGAATCCGTGAAACTGGATGGATGTATGATGTACTTGCTATGTCCGCCCCCTTGGGGGCGGGGAACCATCGAAGATGGTGGTGGGGGTGACGATTTTACGGTAGGAGACTGCATTCATTGACACATTGTCCCCCCACCACCGCCGATGGCGGTCCCCCGCCCCCAAAGGGGGACGGACAGTGTTCGAGTTTCACGGATTCAGGACAGATACAAAGAATGGGAGGATTTTGATGAGCAAGTTGACATTGGAGCGGGCGAAGGAACTTCTGAAAAAGCATACGACCGAAGAGCATCTCTTTACCCACGCGGCGGCGGTGAGCGCGGCGATGGGAGCCATGGCGGAGCACTTCGGGGAGGACAAGGAGCACTGGGAGGCCATCGGCTATCTGCATGATGTGGATTACGAGAAATTCCCTAACGAGCACTGCCATCATGTGCGGGAACTGCTGGAGCCGGAGGGCGTGGAGCAGGAGGAGATCGAGACGATCATCTCCCACGGCTATGGGATCACGACGGACGAAATCGAGCCGGTATCCAACTGCGCGAAGAGCCTGTTTGCGGTGGATGAGCTTACGGGCATCGTGCATGCCTATGGGCTCATGCGGCCGGAGGGGATGGACGGCATGGCGCTCAAGAGCCTCAAGAAGAAATTCAAGGACAAGCGCTTTGCCGCAAAGTGCAATCGCGAGATCATCCAGCGAGGCATCGAGATGCTGGGCATGGATGCCGGAGAGGTCATGCAGTGCTGCATCGACGGCATGCGGGCGCATCAGGAGGAACTTGGCTTTCATTGAGACTGTTCGGTCAGAGGGCATGCATCTGGAACAATATTTGCACAGAATTTGTAAAACAAGCCTGAAACCGTTGAAAATCAAGGGTTTTTCATTTCTTGCCTACGGTTTTGCCTACCGAACTGCATTTTTTGAGCTGTTTTCGAATGCTTCCAGTGTTTTTAGCTGCATGGCCGCTGTCTCATGGGTGTAGAGATCTGCTGTGATGGATGCCTTTTTGTGGCCGAGCCTTCCGGCGAGTCCCTTGGCGGATGCGCCGTTTTCGGCGCAGAGCGTTGCGTGGGTGTGCCTCAGGGAATGGGGGTTCACATCATGGAGCTGAAGCGCGTGCCGGAATGCAGGCGCGCCTGCTATTTTCCCGTTCTCCTGTGTGCAGACGATGGATCGCCGCACTGCTCCGGCGGGCGGCTCAGACTGTTTGTGCATCTGCCAGACGCCCCCGTCCTTGTCTTCGTAAACAAGGCGGTAGGTCATCCCGTGCTTGATCTCGTTGGCGGCCTGCTGCGATTTCCAGCGTTTCAGCAGGGAGACCAGCTCTGCGCCGATGAGAATATCACGCACGCTGCTCGGCGTTTTCGGCGGAGTCATCCTGTGGCCTGTGGACGGCGTGTATAGCATCTGCCGTTTCACATGGATGACGCAGGCGGAAAGATCCACGGCATCCCATGCAAGGCCGAAGACCTCGCTGACCCTCATGCCGGTGTGGTACATGACCATGAGCGGGATATGGAACTTATGCCCGAAGGGGAACGCATGAAGAAGCTCGTCCAGCTTTTCCTCCCGTACGATGGTTCTTTTCACCAGATCGCGGGGAGCGTTCCTTGGCACTTTGATGTAATGCGCCGGGTTTGTCTGTATGAGCTCGTCGGGATACACCGCGCAGGAGAGGGCATCCTTGAGCATGTTGAGCGTGACGGACAGTGTGCCATGGGAGTATCCCTTTGCCGCCAGCTGCCGCATCATGGTGTCGACATCCTTCGGACGGAGCTGCTGGACGGTTTTGCTGCCGATGATGGGAACGATGCGCCTGACATTGGATTTGTAGACATCCAATGTCGATGGGCGTACCTCTGTCCGTTTCCGATCCAGCCAGCTTGCGAGGTATTCATACATCGGGAGCTTCTCACTGGTGATGGCGACATTCCCGCTCAGATAGCTTGCAAGCATCTTTGCGCCTGCTGTCATTGCTTCCTTCTCTGTGGCGAATCCTCCTTTCTCTACTCGTTTCCTCTTTCCTTCGGCGGTGGCTTCCGCTTCGAAGGAATAGTACCATGTTTTTCCGCGTTTGCGGGTGTATAGTTTCGCCATATTATTTCCTCCTCTGTGATTGTATTGCAGGCAAGCCACAAGAGTGGTATAATGATGGCTGAGCAGATGCATTTCCTCCTGACGAATTGTTATTGCAGGCAAGCCGCAGGATGCATTCTCATGGGAGCCTCCACCGTTTCTTTTCCAGGGACGCGGTGGAGGTTCTTTTTTTGTACCATTTTGGCGGCATCGACAAAATGGTGGGCGGCTTCTTATCAGGGATTCAGCCCGCATTCCTTGCGGATGGCATTCTGCAAAAGCTGTGAGCAGTTGATGTTGCGCTCCCTCGCTATTGTATCGAGCCAGTTTGGAAGAGTGATGCTTCTACGGACGGTTTTCTTGTCGTGGGCCTTGCGATAGGCGAGGGTGTCGGCTTTTATCATGGCAAGTGTGGCATTTGCCGGAACAGGGATGTTTGCCGCAGGGGTGGGGGCTGGAATCTCTTTCTTTTCCTCTTCGCGGTTCCAAAGCATGAGATTCAGGACATCCTCGGCGTTCTCAAAAGCCTCCTCCATGGTATTCCCATCGGTGAAAGTATCTTCCAAGTCGGGAAAGGTGACAATGACACCCTCCGGATCCATGGTGAAAATCGCGGGATATACGTACTTCATAAGCAATCTCCTTTCGTGAGAGGATGTATGTTGTTGGCAGGGCGGGGCTTTTGCCCCGCCTTCTACCTTTTGATGCCGGCCTGCTTGAGAATGGTGTGGAGTGTAGGAGTTTTGACTTCTTCCGAAGGATGCCTGCCCACCGGGAACTCATTGCCTGTAATGGGACTTTTGTAAATATCATGGTTTCCGCCGTTCCTTACGAATTTACAGCCATTCTTCTTTAGAAGCCTTAGCAGTTCCGCTGTTGTCATTTTCCTCACAACAGATAAAGTCGGGAGATTTCCTCGAAAGTCGTGCCATTTGTATATGTTTCGCCTGACATGGGAAAATATTTTCCATAACCATTGATGATGTTGTAGTAATTATTGCTTAGGAGATAGTTTTTAGCCGTCTCTTCGTCATGTATCACCATGCCTCGCTCTTTCAGCAGGCTTATCTGTTGATTCAGTGTTTTGAATGGTTTCACAAAAAATACCCCCTCCATGAATGGAGAGGGTATTTTCCGCACTGCCCCCCCGTAGAGGTTACAGCACTCCTGATGCTCTCCATTATAGACATGATCACGATCGTTGTCAATAGCCCTCCTTTCCCCTCAAGCTCTTTCTTCTTCACCGATCGGCGAGGCTGACGACCTTGCCCTTGTTCTTACAGTCGTGATATACTATATCCGCTGCCGATACCTCATGCCGTTCCACGTGGCAGGGAGGGAGGTGAGTCTATGGATGTCTTCACTACGTTTGTTGTAGGCGTCGTTGCCGGCTTGACCGCCAACTTCGTCTATGACCGATTGCGTTCCCGCGGCAGCAAATAACCATTGCCCGCTCTTCGGCATAGCTAACCGATGAAGGCAAAGCGAAAGCCCCAGCAGGGTAGCTAATCCTGCTGGGGCTTTTCGTCGGTGATATCTACAGATACCGCCTTCACTACGTTCACGCCCTCATTATAGCAGGATTCCATGACAGATTCAAGAGTTTCCTTCCCTCCGCCCATCACGGGCGGCTTTTTCTTTACCTCAAGCACTTTCTTCTGTTTCTGGAGAGGCTGACGCGCTTTCCTTCGCTTTTTCTTCGGCCTCCGGTTCCTTGTGGCAGATACGGGAATGCTTCCATGGGGTTTCAAGCCCATCTATATGTTCAAATAAATCGTCCTTGATGTCCGCTCCCATGGGATCCAGAATGAAGTCGATACCTTCGCGCCTGGCAAGCTTGGCAGCCGGAACAAAATCACTGTCCCCGGCTATCAGGATGATCTGGTTTACTTGCCTCTTGTACGCTAGGGAAGCAATGTCTATTCCAATCCGCATATCAACGCCTTTCTGCTGGGAATGGAATTCGAAATCACTTATTGTGAGGCTTTCCAGCGTACGCTTTCCGGCCAGAAGTTCCTTCGTGACGGACGGGCGCAGGTTGTAATTTGGTTTTTCTGCCAGAGTGCCAAGGCGGAGAGCGAACTTGCGCCGTTTCTTCAGTTCTTTCATGAAGTTAAGCGTCCATGTGTAGGTATCAGATTTGTCCAATTCAATGTTCTGTTTCGTCAGCGGATGATATACACTGCGTTTGCTGGGCTCGCAGTCATAATAGAAAATACGGTACAACTGGCGAATTGCGGGACCGTCTTTCTTGCTGATATGGGCGTGGCAGTAGGCATTCAGCTCCTTTGCCCGTTCCTCCGCTGCCTTGATTCCCCATTGGTGCTTTGCTCGTTTTCTATAAAATCCGCCATCCACAAGTATTGCAGTCATTACCATGAAGATTTCCTCCGTAAAATAAAGAGGCTCAGGGATTCCGCCATTCCAGTATCGTAGGAAGGCGTACTACCAAGAGCCTGTTTAGCATATTGATACCTACAAATGTAGGTACACTCATGATACACAACAAAAGGCTCTTTTGTCAATACATTTTTGTATTCAGAAAACCCCTGGTTAGACCAGGGGTTCAGTAAAGCTTATAGCGATG
>CALGGN010000311.1 GCA_937915915.1 uncultured Selenomonas sp.
CATCCAATTTTCAGGTGCTTCTGTGAAACTGGCATATCTGTTTCACGGATTCAGGCAAAATTGATATGCCGGTGATGAAGATTGATGTTGAAGATTATCTTTCGGCACTGAGTGCCCAATTCTCCGGCGAAATTCGCGATTCGTCGAAGCGTAGCGAATTGCGTAGCCTTTTGGCATCATCCATCAGTAAACTTTTTGATGCCATAAGCGACCAATTCACCAAAGAAGTTACTCGTTTCAAGGGTGAACTCGATAAAATCAAGGACAGTTTCAGCGAGGAACTGCTGAAGGACATCAATGCAGACTTTGAGGCTATCTTGAAAGAATGTGAAAATAAAGAGGTCAGTATTGCCCGCTTGAAGGAATATGTGGCGGTACTCGGTAAATTGTGAGGGATGCGTATGAAAACCATTGTCGAACTACAGGACAGCATCAAGGGAATTACAGCGAACCTGCAAAGCATATCCATGGAGCTTTCGGAGTATGGCAAGACAACGGACAACGCCCCTGCCGTTGATTTTGCGAAGGTGGATGCCATCGGAAAAAATTCTTTTTTGCCCCATCATCCGCTGACTAACTGTCCCCAGAAGAGCCGCTATTTATCATTGCTCTTGACGATTGCCCTCAAAAATCGCGGTGACTTGTCAGCGTGGCAATTTTTATCCCGCATAGCTTTCGGGGCAGGATATACCGACGGTATGGAGTCTCTGGTGGCAGATGCCATGACGCTAAATGAGACGAAACTTATTCAAGCGACCGATACCGTAAATCAATATGGCTTAAAGCACAACTTTGTTGTGGACAGCCTTGTCCTCTACACCGTTATGCAGGAGAAGAATTCTGCTCTGCTTGAATATATGGTGTCAATCTATGAAATTTTGGGCGTAGAAAATGCTGTCATGGACGAGTGCCTAACGATGGCGCAAATCATAACCGAAAACGACAAAGAATCTTATTTTGACCATGTCAATAAATGGAAACACTTGAAGCAGTGGGATTTCCTCGGCTATATGGTGAAGCGTGACAGCCGCATTGTGCATGAGTTGGACGACATCGAGAATTATGAGGAAGAACAGATTGTTGTTTTGGATGCGAAAATTGTCGGGAAGCAGATTCTCGTTGATTTAGATTTGGGCAAGAGTAAGGATATAATGTTCTTAAACTGCGACTTTGAAAAAATGAGCTGTATCGTGGCAATGAAAAAGCAAATCGTTTTTGAAAGTTGTCGGTTTAAGGAGAACTACGCCTTGTTTAAAGTGTCGGATTCTCTTGATTATCATAAGAATATAACTTATCCAAGCAATATAAATGCTGTTGTGGATTACAACGACTATATACAGTACAACATACAGGCATGGATAAATATAAAAAAATCTTCTTTCCGTAACTGTGACATTAAAGGTTACAATAGTGCTATCCCATTGTTAAAAATGGAAAACGGGAAAATGATTGGCTGCGTTTTCTCCGATTGTAGAATGCTTAATCCTAGGCTCTATGGTTGGAGTAGCAGTAGCTGGGAAACAGTAAATACCGGCGGTTATCTTGTTCATTTTGTTAATACGGCAGTAAAAGATATTTCTTTTAATAAATGTCAAAATGAAACACAATGCGAATCCAACAATGCTACCGGATGCCTCATACTTCTGGAAAACTCGAATCTATCTCATGGAAAATTCAAGAAATGCTTAAATTGGGTCGGCGGTAATTACGGCAGATATTCGCATAACTACAGCTTCTTGTTGTATCTTAAAAACGAAAACACAGTTAGAGACTGTTCGTTTGAAAAAATCAGTTGTATAGCACGAAACGATTCAGATCATTACGTTGAGCCTTACGCAATTGCACTCTATAAAATTGATGCTGATAAAATCGAAGCATACAGACAAAATAACACATTTGACGAATGTTACTGCCCATATTACACAGGAGATTATTACTCGAAGGGGAACGAAGTTATCGGCGTTACGGATAGGGAAATTGAGTAATACAAGGCACTCAATTTACAAGCTTGAAATGCCTCATTCATGCACCGAATGCTTCCCTAATATGTCAAACTCCCCCATTTCAACCATATACTATACCAATGAAACCTAGCAGGTTCTCGCAGATGCACTGCGAGCCCATGCATAGGGAACATAAAAAGGATCGCAAAAATTTGCCCCGAACCGCTTTGGTTCGGGGCGTTTTTGCGTCCTGCAAGCGAGACATCGAAAGGAGCAGATCAACATGAAACAGGGAAAGACATTGGAAGCACTGGGAACGGAGCTTCAGCGGCAGAGGGCAGCAAGGCAGGACTTTGTAGCAGACACGCGCCATCTTGCGTTCTCCACGGAGGATGGAAAGTCACGGATTACCTTCACCACAGGAAACAAGTTGCTGGAATTCGGGGTGAATCCCCTCGCCCATCGGCAGATTTCTGCACGGCTGGGCATTCCCTTGAAATATTACCAGAGGATGCAGACGGAAGCCCCTGCCCTCTTGGATGAGAATGTGAACAACTGGCTGCAGCAGTCCCCGGAGCGGAGGATGCTCCGTGTCATGGACGAAAACGTGCGGGCCTTCCTCTCTGACCGTTACCGCAGGCTGGACAATCTGGAACTTTGCGCCTCAGTCCTCCCCATCATCCAAAGTATGAAAGGAGCCGTCATCGAAAGCTGCGAAGTGACCGAGGCTCATCTTTACCTCAAGGTCATCAACCGTAAGATGAAAGCGGAAGTAGCCGTCAATGATGTAGTGCAGGCAGGGTTCGTCATTTCCAACAGCGAGGTGGGTCTTGGGCATCTGACCGTAGAGCCGTTGATATATCGCCTCGTCTGCAAGAACGGGATGATCTGCAAGGACTTTTCCCAGAAGAAGCGTCATGTTGGAAGACAGGTGGAGAGCGGCGATAGTGCCTATGAGCTTTACAGCGCTGAAACCTTGGCGCAGGATGACAAGGCATTTTTCATGAAGGTGCAGGACACGGTGCGCTGCGCAGCCGATGAAGCAAAATTCATGCTGACCGTGAATAAGATGCGTGAGGCAATGCAGATTCCCTTGGAGCATCAGCCCATGCAGGAAGTGGAGCTTTTGGCGGACAGGTTCTCCCTCACGGAAAACGAATGCGGAGACATTTTCCGCCAGCTCTTCCTCAGTGGCGACAGCACCCGTTACGGCTTGCTGAACGCAGTCACTGCGGCCTCCCAGAACGCCGTGGACTATGAGCGGGCAACGGAGTTGGAGCGCATCGGCGGCGAGATCCTTTCGCTCCCTGTGTCGAAGGCAATGCTGCCGGAGGCGGGCAGTACGAGGTCGATGCAAAATGTCACGCCCATGCGTCAGCTTCCCGGCAAGCAGGAAGTGCGTTACGCCTGAGCAAAAATGAAAAAATATGTCGGACAGGACGGGCAGAGCCGCAAGCTTTGCCCGCCCTTTTTCCATGTTGGGAGGAATCGCAATGGAAATGCAGGAGAAAATCAATCTGGCCAAGAGGAACATCCGTCAGGGAAATCTGCAAAGGCTCCTGTGGCAATATCCTGATGTCTCCCCAGGGCATTGGCGGCGATGACCGCTGCGGTGTCTATGCACTGTCCAAGATATACGGACAATCGAGTCGAAAGCCGTGGCTGCTGTTCACCTGCGATGAAGAGGTTGGCGGCATAGGGGCGCATGTCTTCTGCGAAGACCACGCCAAGGGCAAACTGCCGGAAAACCTCGGCAACCTGAAGTTCCTGATAGAGCTTGACCGCAAGGGCAGAAATGATGCCGTCTACTATGACTGCGGCAATGATGATTTCGAGGAATACATCACATCCAAAGGCTTCCGGACGGCCCAAGGCTCTTTCAGCGACATATCGCTTATTGCCCCGGAACTGGGCGTGGCGGCGGTCAATCTTTCCTCCGGCTATTACGATGCCCATACCCTCCATGAGCATATCAATATAGAGGAACTGGAAGCCGCCATCGGGAAGACAGCTGACATGGTTGCCGAGGCAGCGGAAGATACCGTGCCAAGGTTCGAGTACAGAGAAAGACCGATGGATTGGGACGATTGGCATGGATGCATCCTGCCAAGGCTTCCTCGGCGGTATATGGACATCTATGAGGAACTTTTGTGCCTGTATCTCCCCGAGGAACTGGAAGCATATCGCAGAACCTACGGCAACCGGGCGTTGCTTCCTTTGTACAAGGAAAATTTTGGAGCCTTGCCGGGAGCAAGGCACAGCGAGAAATGAGGCGAGAAACATGTGCAATGAAATCTTTGAGCCGTCCGGCCTGTCCGACCAAGACCTGCTGGACGCTTTTCTGCCGGAAAATGCCAGCAAGCAGCTTCTGCGTGAGTACCCCACCGCCTATGATGTGGTGCTCCACGCTCCGCAATCGGAATTGGAGCAGACCGAGGGCGTAGGCAGGACGAGAGCAAAGCGGCTGCTCTGCCTGCGCGAGATTGTACGCCGCATAGATCTCCGTTCGAAGCAATCGGTGACGGTCATCCACGGGCCGGAGGATGTGGCAAGCTACTTTGCTTTTCTAAAAGAGGCGAAGCAGGAAGAATTCTGGCTGCTGATGCTCAACACGAAGAATCACATCATCAGTAGCAAGATGATTTCCAAGGGCGGCATCAGCGCATCGGTCGTCCACCCAAGAGAGCTGTTCCACGAGGCGGTGAAGCATCTGGCGGCATCCATCATCGTCGTGCACAACCATCCGTCGGGAGAAGCAGAGCCAAGCAAGGAGGACGTTGCCGTGACGGAGCGTCTGGTGAAAGCCTCCAAGATTATGAATATCCCCCTGCTCGACCATGTGATTGTAGCCCGCTACGGGTTCAGGAGCATGAAGGAACAGGGTACTGTCACATTTTGAGATAGGAGGTCATGAAATGTGTGCGCATCATATGTATCCGGCCTACCAGAACATACGGGCCGAAATTTCCGGTAAGAATGGCTGTCTTCATTTGGGTTTGTATGCAGGAAACGGTAATTCCACGGGGCTGCATATCACGCTCAACGTCAACCAAGCCAGGATTCTGGGCAAATACCTGCAAATTGCTGCAGGGAGTGTACTTTTGGACGATATCGGGAAGGAGGCAAAATGCTTTGGGAATCTGGAAGTATCCTTCGGGGAAGCGCCGGACAGAAAGGAAAATGTCAAGAAAGCCCTGCCCATCGAGGCAGCATAGAAAGGAGACAAGACCATGCCGGCAACAAGGTTCATCTGCCCCAACGGGCAAAAAGTCGGGATTGCGGAGTGCCTGAGAGAGTGCAGGCAGAAAGAACGGTGCATGTTCCTGCCGACACTTCGGGCAGTGGCAAACTCACTGGACAGAGGCATCACGGAGCCTACCGTGACAGAGCTGATTTCGGGAGTCAGGGAAACGTATCTGAAAAAGACCACGGCCTACAGCGTAGACCCTATGAGCGCACTCTATGCTCTGCATGGACAGGCTGTCCACACCATTCATGAGAACCATACGGAAGGTGAGATTCTGAGCGAAGTTCGTCTGCAGGACAGGATTACCAGTGGGAAATTCGATCTCTATGGGAAAATTATTGACGGCGAGGAGGGTGTGCTTGGCGATCTCAAGGTCACAAGCTCTTATAAAATCATGATGGCTCTGGGCATCTACAAGGTGGATGTGCCCACGGGGGATGTCTACAAGACCGGCCTCAAGAAAGGCAAGCCGAAGACACGTAAGGAATTCCGCTATGACGGCGTGAGGCATGTCTGGGACTGGGCGATTCAGCTCAATTACTATCGTATGCTACTGGAAAAGGCAGGATTCGAGGTCAAGCGCATGTTCATCCAAGCATTGTGCAGGGACAGCAGTCTCCGTACAGCGGCAGAACGGGGCATCACGAAACCAATCTACATCATCCCCATCAACCGTATCAGCGACCGGTGGCTCGACAGATATTTCGGCAAAAAAGCCAGATTGCTCCATGATGCCATCCAGAAACAGCAGCTTCCCCCGCCCTGCTCCATCAAGGAGAACTGGGGCGGCAGGAAGTGCATGGAATACTGCGACGCGAGGGAAAACTGCCCCCATGCGCAGCAGGTAGCGGAGCTTTTGCAGGGACGCGCAAGCTGAAGCAGCTTATGGAAAAGTATTTTTGACAACCTATGTTGGGAGGTTTTACCAATGACAAGAAAAGCACAAACCACACAGGCACTCGTCACAACACTGCCGGAAGAGAACTATCTGGCGCTGAGAGACTTTGACCTCGGTGCAACGCTGGCAGAGGAGATGGACGGGCTGAACGCCTTTTTCGAGCGCATCAAGATGCCATCCGGCGACACCTTGGTATTCCAGCTCCCCTCGGAGAATCCGGAGGAGCCGGAGATTAAAAAGGAGTTCACGGCTGTCATTCTCTACCATCACCCCATTCGGGCTTATTTCAAAGGGAAATACGATGGCAGCGTCAATCCGCCGGACTGCGGCAGCCTTGATGCAGTGACAGGCTACGGCGAGCCGGGCGGGGATTGCGAGAATTGCATCTACAACGAATACGGCACAGCAGAGAACAACGCCAAGGCTTGCAAGGAGCGCAGGAGGCTGTACCTCTTGAGAGAGGGCGAGCTGTTCCCTGTCATGCTGTCACTGCCGCCAAGCTCTCTGAAGGAACTGAGCAGGTACTTGATGCGGCTGCTTTCCAAAGGGCGTAAGAGCTATGAGGTGGTTACGCAATTTTCCCTGACCAAAGCGGTCAACAAGGGCGGCATCGCCTATGCAAAGGCGACCTTCCGCGCCGTAAGGCCGCTGACAGCGGAAGAACTTCCCCTGATTGCCAAGCTCTCCGAGCAGATCAAGACACTCAGCAGCAATGTCGGGTTTGAGGAGGCTGATGCTACGGAGGAGGGATTGCATCCGATTCAGGCAACGAATACGGCGGCGGTATTCCAGCAGACGGCGTAGGATGAGTGTGGGGGCAGGGGCAAACGTCCCTGCCTTTCTGTGGCTGTACATTTTGAACTGGGTAACTGGTAATAAAAAAAACTTGATTTTTGCTGAATACTGTGGTACTCTAATAAGTAAGGTATCATTTTATAAGTTGATGACTGCCTTTTTAGTTCTGTTATTGATGACAATTTTATATTGGGTGATTCGTTTTTAGTATGAAATGTGTACAAAACGGGATCAGTTAGGATTTTTCTTATGGCTTCATTCGGGTACCTTAGGTGCTTTAGTGGTTATTTAATCAAGAGTGAAGCAGCAGTTAATGAAAGCTATTCGCTAATAGGCGTGTAGTCCGCATCGTACATTGTTCTTACAAAAGACGCCAAGTGGGCAACAAAAATGATTGTTACTCGTTTTTGTTGCGGAGGATTCGCGATGTGGCGTATTGCCATGTTGTGTTTGTTTGGCGTGTTTTATCGGAATAATGTCGATGTGCTATGCGTTTATTATGCGGATAGCTTTTTTGTTGTCTTCAGAGCTAATATCATGGCTCGAATGAGTTTTTCTAACTCTTTGAATAGAAAATACCTTTCCCTTCAGAGAAGCACCTTCTCCCATGATAGATAGTCAAGTTAAAAAATGATACTAGTTGATTTTGTCAATGAAAGGAGATGAGAGATTAAACGGCAGAGGGTTGGGTACTGACACACTCGACCAGAACAAATCTAACAGGAGGTATGGTTATGGCATTGCTGACAGAAATTGCTTTGGCGAAAACATTGAATTTGTCCAAGTTAACTATACGGAGGTGGAGAAGGCGGGAAGAAATGCCATTCATAAGAATCGGGCGCCGGTACTACTATCGTCTTGATGCCGTAGTGCAGTGGATTAAAGAGAAGGAGACCGAGAGCTTAAGCGCACGCAGCAAGAGCCAGTCTCGCATCTACGACATCTAATCATCGGGGCCGTGTGGGGCACGTCCACATGGCTCTTTTACTTAGGGAGGAAGTGCTTATAATGCCGAAGAAGATTGAGAAACGCAGCGATGGCTCCTACCGGCTCAACGTGGCGAATGGATATGACCGCGAAGGAAAGCAGAAAATCATGAGGAAGACCATCCACGCTGCCAGCGACAAGGAGGCCAAGGAAGCCTACAGAGAGTTCGAAGCCGAGGTCAGGCAGGGAAAAATTCTGTACAGCGGCAAAATCACGCTGTATGATTTCGCGAAAAGGTGGATGAAGGACTTTGTTGAGCCGGAGCTGGCTCCCAAAACCCAGCGTTCATATAGGAATCATCTGAAGTATCGCATTCTTCCTGCCATGGGACATTTGGACATAAAATCCATCCGCCCGATCCACATCATCGAGTTCAAGAAAAAGCTGACGGAAGGCGGTAAGCGCTTTGATGGCCGCAACGGAAACATTTCCGACCAGACCATCATGTACTGCTACCGTGTCCTGTCTTCCATGCTGAAGGATGCCGTCGAGTGGCAGGTTATCGCCGAAAACCCGTGCGAGAAGGTCAAGGCACCGAAGGTCATGCGTCACGCCCCCCTGCGCTTTGACGAACCCAGTGTAGGCAAGATGATGGAGGCTTTGGAAAATACTAAGAGCCCGTACAGCACCATCGCCCAGCTGGCTGTCTACACCGGCTGCCGCCTGGGTGAACTTATGGCGCTGAAATGGGAAGACATCGACATGAATAATGCGATTATCCACATCACGAAATCCATGCAGGCTGCGAAAGGCCGGGGAGTCTTCATCAAGGAAACAAAAAACGCAAGCTCGACTCGGCAGATTGCCGCCTCGCCAAAGACGATAGACCTGCTGAAAGCGCATCGCGCAGAGCAGGACGATCAGAAGAAGGAGGCTGGAGACCGGTACGTCGATGAAGGATGGATCTTTGCGGATAAGAACGGCAAGTGCTTTTATCCGACCACGCCCTCACATTGGTTTCACAAGTTCCTTCAGCGGAAAGGACTCCCTCTGATTCGTTTTCACGATCTGCGGCATCTGTCAGCCACTATTCTGTTGACACAGGGACTTCCTGAGAAAAGCGTCAGTGCCCGCCTGGGACACGGTGACATCAGGACAACGGCAAACATCTACGGTTCTGCGCTGCGGTCAGTAGACAGGCAGGCAGCAAACAGTCTGGACGATGGCATCAGGAAGCTCGTCCAGGAGGACAAAGCAAAATGAGAGAGGCTACGGCAATGGCACCCACGTAGCAGGTGGGTGCCATTGCCGCTTTTGTGTTGAAGAGCCGGTGTTGATGTGGAGGGTGGAAATTTTTCTTTTTTCTTTCCACTGAAGAAAATTTCGCCCGAACGCAGCGAATCCGAGCCGGTACATCTGACCTGCCCGCTGGCAAGCCCAGCGAACTCCCTATAACTGTATGCTATCACATGCTACCACAGATTTCAACACGTTTCACACATTCGCATCCCGTCCCTAATTGACAGGAGTGCTCGGACAAGCGAATCGGCTTGAGTCAGTACACTGGATATGATAAGATGAAGACCGATGGGCGAGAGCCGTAGATGCTCTGCCGGACAATGCAGAGGGAGTATGTTGCAAATCACCGAAATATTCTATAAACTTAACGTCAACACTCTCTACTTTTCACCAGTGGCATAGAGATTTCGGCGGATAAGGCCCAAATAAGGCCCAAAATTCTCGTTTCATGCAATGAAAAAGACTCCCGAGAAATCCTCGGAAGCCTTGATTTTCCTATGGAGCTGGCTATAGGACTTGAACCTACGACCTGCTCATTACGAATGAGCTGCTCTACCAACTGAGCTAAGCCAGCATATCAGTCGCAACGCAACTGACAGAGAACATTATACTGTTTCGACCGAGGATTGTCAATCTTTTTTTTCACGTCCTTCCGGTCTTACCATATCTTGCCCAAGATGAACCAGGTGCGGCCCTTGCTCTGTGCATCAGCTGAGATGCCGTCGTTGCCGATCCTACGCGCATAGTCGAGACGCGCGAACCAGTCGTCGGGCTTGGAGTACGCCACGCCGATGCCCCATCCCTTGAGGGATCTGCTGTTGTCCGGACCGTCATAGTTCTTGACCAGTTTCACGTGGCCGCCGTCCAGATAAGTGCTCAGCGTGAGCCCCGGCAGCTTCGTATGGTAGCGCAGCTCCAGTGAGCCGAGCCAGCCCTGGTCGCCGGATGCCTCTGCTTGCGGATAGGCACGGACGCCTCTTGCGCCACCCAGATAGAACTCCTCCGAGCTGTCCAGATTGCGGTTCGCCATCTGACCGGAGAGCTTCGCCACGACATCGGTCATATGCCCCAAGGACTGCACTGCAGTCACGTTCGCCTCCAGCTTCATGAAGCGCCCTTCTGTATCGTTGTAGTTGTTCATGAACCTACTGTAAGCCGAATCCATGCTTATCCAACCCATGGTCGCCTTGGTGTCGTAGGCAATCGCGATGCCCGCCTTCGGGAAGCGGTCTGCCCCATCGATGCCCACATGCAGATTATGGGAGTGCTTCTCGCTGTCCAGATTGCCGAGCATAGTCTTCAAAATCGTCTGATATTCTGAGTCTACAAAGCCGCCCAGATTGTCCTCCAACTGGCGATAGTCATACCCATAGACGAACTTCATCTGATGATCCGTCAAGTGGAACAGCGGACGGGAGCCAAAGAGACTGACGGTGTTCGCCGTCCCTGTCGCGCCCAGCGCATCAAATGCGCCGCCCAGTTCATAGGTCATGCGGCTGACGCCGAGTCCGAGCGTCGTGCCGCCGCGTCCCACAAGCATTTCATAATTCGCATAATAATTGCGCAGTTTGCGGTTCGATGTCATCACGCCCACATTCAACCGTGCGCCCGTCCCGCCTGCGTCATACTGTCCGTATTGCAGACCGAACCGATAGCGTCCAGATGCCTTGCTGCCATAGTTCTCCGCATAGAGGGTCACGTTTCTCGTCTTGCCACTTTCGATCCGTACCGTCACATCGCTCGTGCCAAAGCCTTCGCCCGGCGATAACACACCCACCGCCTTTGTGCCGCTTTTCTCACTGATGGAGTAGAGCGCCGTCTCCAGCTTGCCCGTGCGGATGATATCCCCCGGCTTCAAGCCCTTCAAAAAGCCCATCGCCACCGTATCCTTCATACCGCTCCGATTGTCGAGCTGCACCTTGCCGATGCGTCCCGGAATGACGCGGATGACCACGGTTCCGTCCGTACTGGTCTGAGCAGGCAGATACGCTGCGGATGCGGGATACCCGTGCTGGCGGCAATAGAGCGTCAGTTGGTGCACAATCCCGTCAAACTCCGAAAGCGTCACCTCACGATTCATGCCACCCTCCAGAATCTTCGCGAGATCCCGCTGATTGAGCCGCAGTTCCGAGGCATCCAGATCGATTTTCTTGACCACAAAGGTCTTCTCCTTCGTCTCAGGCGGCGGCTGCGGTGTCTGATCGTCCACATCGGCCTCCGGCCGAGGCTCTGTCATCTTCCGGATTTCCTCCCCCGGATTCCTAAGGAATTCCGACGGGACCGCCTCCGCCATTCCTCCGAAATGAAGCAGCAGTGCCGTCGTGACCGCCGCCGAAACAAAATGCCTTCGCTGAAAAAACATGAAAGAACTCGCTCCTTACGCGTATGCTCATGAAAAGCCAATCACCCAGCCCCTTCGGGAAGGATGGTTGGCTTTTCGCATGGAATTTGAAATGAATTTGCCCGACCAAATCCAATGGTGTTGGAAGGTCCCACTGAATCAGTCTCATTTTACACTGCCGTATTCGTCGGGGCGCCAAGATTCACCGCGTCCTTCAGGGTTTCCAGTCCAATGAGGCTGGATACCGGCTTTTTGTTGCTGTCTTCCTCGCCGTCTTCCGCATCCTCTTCCGTATCATCCTCCTGCACGCGAATGGAAAGACCCGATGATGTTGTCTCCGTTTGCTCTGACGACGAAGCATCCGTCTTAGTCGTGGCATCCGATTGCGTGCCCGACGAAAGGTTCACGCCATCATCCGAGGTCGCCAGACTGATGGAGCTTTTCGTGCCGTCCTGTGTCGTGATGTTCACCGTCGCATCCGAACGTTCCAGTTCCGCATCGCTTTCCGTGTTGGAATCATTGGAAATGGACACACTCCCGGCGCTGCTTTCCAATGCGATTTCACTGTTTACGGCCGCATTGCTGGAAACACCCACGATCTGCCCCGTGCCGGAAGTATCCGCCGCATTCACGCCCGTGCTCTTGTATGCCACGGACGCGGACGAGAACGGAGACTCTGCTGCATTCGCTGTCGATGCCAGTCCATCCGACTCGGACATCTGCACTAGAATCGTATTGTCCGGCGTTACCTTCTTCGAGCCTGATTCGGCAAGAATCTCCGAAGTTGTTGCGATCGCTGACGTAAGTGCGGCATCTATGGTGCTATTAGAAGCAGAGCCCTGCCCGTCCGACGTAGAGGAACTAGCCCCGCTTCCGCCGATGCCGCTGCCTCCGCCGGTGTGGTCGCCTACCAACCGGACGTTGGGCAGTGCGTGCATCCAGACGGCAAAGGCGTTGGCGGCGCTGTAGACGCTGCGGTTGGTGAGCACGCAGACGCCCTTGTGCCAGCGTACGTTGCTGGAGGGCTCGAGATATTGGGCGTCGAGGGTGGAGAAGTCGGTGTGGCCCGGTCCGTTCTTGTGCTGCATGTAGCCTACGAGGGTCTTCTCGTGGACGAAGCGCCCGGCCAGCCGCTCGGCGGTGGTGAGGTCGCCGCCGCCGTTGTTGCGGATGTCGATGATGAGTCCGCGACAGAGTGCGAGGTAGGTCAGACAGTCGTCCAGGTTGCCTTCGCCGACGGGTACGGCGAACGACTCGTAGCGCACGTAGCCTATGTTGTCGTCGAGCACGCGGTAGCTGAGTCCGGCCGATATCTTGTAGTTGGTGCCCAGGGAGTGGCGCTCCAGCGTGTCGCTATAGTTCTGCGGATAGCCTTCGTGCCACGCCCAGTAGCGCCCGTAGTCCATGGAGGTGGTGAGGTTGACGTGACCGTCGCGCA